>JAGCMG010000052.1 GCA_017646555.1 Clostridia bacterium
AAAAAACCTAATCCATTTAATTCGGATTAGGTCTCTAATGGTGGAGAAGACGAGATTTTCTTCTTGTTTTTTGCTCGCAGTAGGGTATAACAGTTTCTTATGCTCACAAAAAACTTCGGTCAGGCGCTAAAACGGTAGGTGTCTACCGTTTTTTAACGCTTTAAGTTCAAATCTCGCTATAACTTTTTCTAATACAAAAAAAGTCTTATCTAAACCAAAGTTCAAATAAGACTTTTTATGGCGGAGAAGATGAGATGCTGGTTTCGGTAAACCTACACCAGGACACACGTGCTGAACTAAAATTTGCAAGCAAATTTTAAGTCAAATCCCTTACCACTACAGCACAAAAAAAGACAGGTAAAATCCTGTCTTTTTTTATGGCGGAGAAGACGAGATTTGAACTCGTGCTACGCTATAAACGTACTAACCCCTTAGCAGGGGGTCCCCTTGAGCCACTTGGGTACTTCTCCACAGCGCCGAATAATAATAACATAAATTTTGCTTTTTGTCAATGCAAATAGGTAATAATTTTTAAACTATTTTTTACTTTGATTTATTGTTGCATATTTTTAGGCTTTTTAGGAAATTTTATATTTTTTTGTAATATTTTTTAAAATTTAGTATTTACAACTTTATATCTTTTTGGTATAATTAAGAAAAAATTAGAGGTGCATATTATGGGAACTTTTATCATTAAAAAAACCAATACTGGTTTTAATTTTAGTCTTATTGCTGCTAATAAGCAAAAAATCGCGGTTGCATCACAAGTTTACACGACCAAATCTGCTTGTAAAACTGGTATGGCAAGTGTTGGAAAAAATGCGGCAAGATGTATTGAAGAAAATAGAATTGAAGACCAAACGTTAAAAAATCCTACCGTTTCTACTTGTCATAAATTTGAAATTTATTTTGACAAGGCAGGGGATTATCGCTATCGTCTTATCGCTACTAACGGCGAAAGTATCGCTATTAGTGAAGAAGGATATAAATCGAAAAACGGTTGTATGAACGGTATCAAAAGTGTTGCAATAAACGCTGTTGATGCTGAAATCATTGACGAAACTTCTGATAAATAAGTAAATTTAAGCGTGGCGTTTGGTCGCGCTTTTTTACTTGTCTTTTTTTGCTTTTTATATTATAATATAAAAGATATCAGTCAAATAATCATTTGAAACGAATTAAAAACTATCGTTTTTCTTAAAATAATCAAGTTAGCGTGATTGTTTGACTATTAAAGGTGTACTATGGCTAATAAGTTGAGAGATTCTGAAATACTTAACCTTTTACAAAAGAAAGAGTGTTTAACCGTTGACGAAATTGTCGACGCTTTATACGTAAGTCCGTCGTCCGTTAGGCGCAGTCTTTCCGCGCTTGAAGAACAAGGTTTGATTAAGCGTACGCACGGTGGGGCAACGGTGATTGATTCTAATAATTTAACGCCAAGTTTTACTTATAGGACCCACCAAAACGTTTTAGAAAAGAAACTTATCGCGCTAAAAGCCGTTAGCCTTATCAAAGAAGGGGACGTTATCTTTTTAGACGGCTCTACGTCGGCTTTTTTTATGGTCGAATACCTTTCCGAGTTCAAAAACATTAAAGTCGTTACGAACGGTATTGACACCTTGTCGCTCTTATCTAAAAACGATATTCCGGCAATTTCTACGGGTGGTAGTATTTGCGTTGGTAGTCGCTCTATTTTAGTCGGCCCGTTTGCTGAAAAAGCAGTTGACGATATTCACGCTAATATTGCGTTTTTTTCGGCACAAGCAGTCAATGAGGACGGCGTTATTTCTGATTGCCATTTAGAAGAAACGCAACTCGTTGCTAAAATGATTAAAAATTCGGCGCGTAGAGTGTTTTTATGCGACGAAACTAAACTTTCTAAAACGGCAACTTTCAAACTTTGCCACGTTGACGATATTGACGATATTATTTGCAACAAGGATTTATCGCAATACTTTACTAAAAAGCCTAAAACTAATATTATTTTTTGATAACAACTCTTTTTTCTTGACTTTAATACGCTATAATTGTATAGTAAAAATATAATAATACTATGGAGAATAACTATGAGTAATTATAAAAATGAAACCAAATGTATTCACGGTGGTTATACCCCTAAAAATGGTGAACCAAGACAAATTCCTATTATTCAAAGCACCACTTTTAAATACGATACCAGTGAAGATATGGGTAAACTTTTTGATTTAGAAGCTAGTGGGTATTTCTATTCAAGACTTCAAAATCCTACCTGTGATTACGTTGCTGCTAAACTTTGTGATTTAGAAGGGGGTACGGCTGCTATGCTTACTTCTTCTGGTCAAGCGGCTAACTTCTTTGCTATATTTAATATCGCTCAAAACGGCGACCACGTGGTAAGTTCAAGCGCGCTTTACTGCGGGACTTACAACCTTTTTGCTGTTACTATGAAGAAAATGGGCATTGAATTTACTTTCGTTTCTCCAGACTGTACGGAAGAAGAATTAAACGCTGCTTTTAAGC
>JAGCMG010000009.1 GCA_017646555.1 Clostridia bacterium
CTATGCTAAATATGAAACTTTCCCAGTATGGAATTTACCGCTTAATCACCCTGTAAATATCGCGTATGAGGCTGCAACTGCCGACTTAAACGACGTTAATATGATTGAACCGTTTCATTTTGAAAATTATAATGAAGTAGCAGTTAATTATAATAGAGACGTGGAAATTTTCCCCGTTTTAAATACAATGCTTAAAATGATTATGGGTGAATCGCCATACAAATCGCCAACCGCTATGGGCGTTAACATGGCTGGGCACGCTATAATCGACGACGAAGCGTGTAGAGATGCGTCTAAGCAAGAAGTAATTAGAAGATATTTTACTGCTCTTTGCGATTACAAAAAAGGCACTTCCACGCAAGAAGTTGTTACGAAAATCGAATATTTAATGAAAAAACTTTCGGTAACGACCGAAGATAGAGCAGTAATTCACCCAGCAAGATTAAAGACGGAAGAAACGGGCAATCCGGCAGTTTCTATCGAACTTAACGACGGTAGAATTATAACGGGTAAAACGGGCGAACTTTTAGGCGCAAGCGCAGGCGCGTTATTAAACGCATTAAAAACGCTTGGCGGGATTGCTGATGAAATCGACCTTATTTCACCTACTTTAATCGAACCTATACAAGATTTAAAAATCAACCATTTAGGTAGTATAAATAAAAAACTTCACGCGGATGAAATTTTGATAGCGCTTTCCGTTTGCGCAGTAACAAATCCTACTGCAAAGGTTGCTTTATCACAACTTGGCAAACTTAAAAATTGTGAACTACACGCAACGGTTATGCTTTCATACGCAGATGAAAACGTATTTAAAAAACTTGGTTTAAGGGTTACTTACGACCCACATAGACAAAGGGAATTATCATACGCTAAAAAATAAAAACCTAAACGAAAAATAAAAAACATCCCAACAGGGTTGTTTTAATTTGCTAAAAATTACGCGTTTTTTTGCTTATATTCAATTAAAGCGTTTGCAAGTTGGTCGGCGCAGGAAGTGCCCATACGACACTCAATACCTTTTAAGGTATCAATAACTTCGTCAATATTTCTACCTTGGACAAGTTTAGCAACTGCTTGCGTGTTACCACGACAACCCCCGTTAAATTTAACGAAAGTAATGATATCGTCTTCAACTTCAAACTGAATTTGCGTTGCGCAAGTAAATCTTGTTTTATAAGTATTCATAATACCCCCTTAGTCTACCAAGTTATCGTAAATAGCCGAATAAACTGTAGTTGCCTTTTCTTCCCACTTTTTATAAATATCTTTAGCAACTTGTCTATTAGGAACGACGAATTTTAATTCCATAAGTGGTTGCGACGGCTCTAAAATCTTTAAGTACACCGTGTAAGTCCCGTCCTTATTCATAAAATAGTCGGCTGAACATTCTTGTTTTCTACGATATTTGAATTTGTTTAATTTAATAAAATTAGAAATATCTTCTCTAACGCTTGTAGGAATTTTATTAAAAAAGTTAGCAAGGCAAGTTCTACCGTCTGGCGTAATGGAATAGAGTGGGTCGCCAGTGCCTATATTAGCAATCCAACCTACTTCTTTTAACTGATTCATAACAGGCAAGCAGTCCATATAAGCAACCCAGTTATTTGCCGAACAACACATATCTAAAACTGTGTTTTCAGCGAGTGGTGCTTCCATTTTATCAAAAACGAACAAAATTATTAATTTGTTTAAATATGAATCGCTTTTAATTTGCATAATACCTTTTCCTTAGCTGGTTAGACTATTATAGCACAAATTTTCTGATATTACTATATATATTTAACGATTTTTAAAAAAAGTTGTATCAAATAAAATGAAATTTTAAAGATATGTGCTATAATAGTTAAGTAAAATCTCTAAAAAAGGGAGAAATTATATGAACAAAAGGGAAGAATTAGATTTATTTTTATTGCGTGCTGATGAACTTATTGATAGTAAGTACATTTTAGCAAGCAAAAAAATTGAAAATTTACTTAAATCAATAGCAAACTCTGAAACCTTGCTTGCAATCTTTAAAAATTGCCTTAAAGATTTCGATTATGAAAAAGAGTGCGAAAAGTGTTTTTGTCAATCGGATTATCTTGGCGAAAATAAAGGGGAATTCGTTCAGCCGTCGTCAAGCAAACACTTGTTAGCGTTAGTATTTTCCGTGCTTGTTGATATTGATGCTGGGAATATTGATTTAACGGAGTTTATCAATCGTTATTTTTATGAAAACGGTAGTTTTTACGAAAGTTACAATTCGTTTGCAAAAAATATGATAGTTCCTTTTAAGTCAACGGTGAAATCGCTTATGACTGCAGTTATAAAAGGTTTTGTAACTGACCCTGTTGATGAAGAAAACGGTGAAAGTGCTGAAACTAACGATGCGACTAAATTTATTTATGAAAAAATCAACGAATTATTGTTAGCAGAAAAAAGCAAGATTTTAACTAAAAAAGATACTGATGCAAAAATGGATGCAGTTTTAATTATAGATACATTTATTAGCGCGCTTTTAACTAACGATAAAGACGCCGTAAAATACGCTTTCACTGCGTATAAGTATACTATGAAAGTTGTTTCACCATTTAAAAATAATATTGCTGAAATAGAAAAATCACTAAAAGAAGTTTTTAATTTTAACAACTAAAGTAGAAAAAATGGAAAACTTGAATTTAGAAGAACAAAAAATGGAAAACAAGGTAGTAAAATATCTAAAATCATTACCAAAACGCTATTTTATAACGGCGTTTTCTGGTATGGCACAAGGCTTATTCGTAACGCTTATCGCCGGTACGATTTTAGCGCAAATTGCAGGCTGGATAGGTGATAACTATATAGGTAACACCCTTTTGTATATCGCAAATATCGCTAAAATCTTAATGGGTGCAGGTATAGGCGTTGGTATAGCGCACGCGTTAGGTAAAAATAAGTTATTACTTTTTGCAGCAGCAGTTGCAGGTATGATAGGTGCTTGGGCTGACCAACTTATTATAGGTGGTGCAGGGTATACTGCAATCACTACGGCTATGGGCTTAAAAGCAGCGCCTGGTAACCCTATTGGCGCGTATGTGGTTACAATGCTTGTCGTTGAAATCGTTCCACTTTATCAAGGAAAAACTAAACTTGATATTATTTTAGTTCCACTTGGCGTAATGTTTTTATCGTTTATCGGTATTTTCGTTTCGTACCCGTTTGTAGAACTTATTGATTTATTTGCTAAACTTTTAGTTATAACAATCAACGCAGGTGAAACCGTTAAGATTATCGTAGGTATATTTATTGCCGTAGTTATGGGTATACTTTTAACAATGCCAACGTCATCAGCTGCTATTTGGATAGCAATAGCAACTTCGCCGACTGCTGTTAGCAATCCAGTCGTCTTTTCAATCGCTGGTGGTGCGGCCGTTGCAGGTTGCGCTGCGCACATGGTGGGCTTTGCTGTTACTTCGTTTAGGGAAAACGGCGTTAGTGGACTTATTTCACAAGGCGTTGGAACGAGTATGTTACAAATTCCAAACATTATGAAAAAACCACTTATTATGGTGCCTGAAATAATTTCAAGCGCTATAGCAGGTTTAGTTGCAGTATTACTTGATATTAGATGTACCCCAGCAGGTGGCGGTATGGGTACGAGTGGTTTAGTTGGGCTTTTCGGCGTGATTGACGCGTCCGTTGGCATTATTCCTACCGTTAACGTAGTATTAGGTATAATTTTATGTTTATTTGTAATTCCTATCGGTGTTTCGCTTGCCGTATCGGAATTTATGAGAAAGAAAAATTGGATAAAATTCGGCGAAATGAAACTCGACGATTAAAGGAAGACTATTTTGATAAGAGAAGATTTAAGAAACGTTGCAATAATCGCACACGTAGACCACGGTAAAACGACGCTTGTTAACGAACTTTTAAAGCAAGGTGGTATATTTAGAGATAACCAAACCGTAGCCGATAGAGTAATGGACAGTAACGATTTAGAGCGTGAAAGGGGTATTACAATCCTTGCAAAAAACACTTCGGTTTTTTATAAAAACATAAAAATAAATATAGTAGACACACCAGGACACGCCGATTTCGGTGGTGAAGTTGAGCGTGTTCTTAAAATGGTAAACGGCGTATTAGTATTAGTTGACGCTTGTGAAGGGCCTATGCCACAAACGCGTTTCGTAATGGAAAAAGCGTTGGAACTTGGTCATAAACTCATAATCGTAGTAAATAAAATTGATAGACCTGATGCAAGACTTGACGAAGTTCAAGACGAAATTTTAGAACTTTTACTTGACTTAAACGCAAGTGACGAACAACTTGAAAGCCCGATAGTATTCTGTTCGGGTAGAAACGGTACTGCAACGCTTGATTATAGTAAAGAAGGCACGGATTTACAACCACTTTTCGACGCTATAATTAACCATTTTAACCCACAAGAAGTAGATACTGACGGACCTTTACAAATCTTATGTTCATCAATCGACTATAACGATTACGTAGGTAGAATGGGTATCGGTAGAATAGAAAGGGGCGTAGCGAAAGTAAACCAAACGGTATCGACTTGTAACTATAATATCGACGGACATAACGCAACGGGTAAACTTGTAAGTTTATATCAAATTGAGGGTTTAGGCAGAGCGCCTGTTGAAACGGCAATGGCAGGCGATATCGTATGTTTTTCAGGTTTAGAAAAAATTTCTATCGGCGATACCGTGTGCGCACCGTCTTGTGTTGAACCTGTAC
>JAGCMG010000053.1 GCA_017646555.1 Clostridia bacterium
AAGTAACTTTTAAGTTTGGATTAGTAATTTTAATAGGGATTGCAGGAAACCCACCACCTGAGCCGATATCAATTAAACTTTCGCCCTCTAATAAAGAATTACCCATCAAACTATCAATAAAATGTTTTTTTACGATTTCAGTATCGTCAGTAATTGCCGTGATATTAAATTTTTCGTTATACTCTTTTAATAAATCGCGATATAAAATAAATTGTTCAACCTGTTCGTCTGTTAAGTTTATTCCGTTTTCAATAAATAAATTTTTCATATTAAAATTATAACATAAAATAAATTTTTATAAAAGAATTTTAACAATATTTAACAAAAAAAGTTATCAACATAATTGTTAATTGTGGAATTTAAAGTTGATTTCTTCTTTTTATATTTTTCGTCGTTTTTATTTGTTAACAATATAAAAGTTTGTCCACTTTAAATTAACCATATTTTAACCTTTTAATCAACAATTTATCAACCTAAAAAATATAAGAAAAAACCTAATAAAAATATACTTTTTAACAATTTAATAATTATCTACTAATTACGACCTATTATTAAAATATAAAATATAAAAAAATATCTTACAATCTAAAAAAGCGACAAACCTAAAATTTTTAAATTTCAAAAAAGAAAAGTGTTGATAAAAAGTTGTCATAAAAGATTGATTTTTACCAATTATTATATTATAATATAATAACAGTATGGTTTAAGGAGAATTCTATGAAAGTTATAGTAAACGGGCTTGATTTATCGTCAGCAGTTTTAACTGTAAGTAAAGCAATTAGTTCAAAAACTACTAATCCCGTTTTAGAAGGAATAAAAATAAAAGCGAGTGGGGATAACCTTATTTTAACGGCAACGGATACTGAACTCACTATTGAAAAAACTATTAACGCCGACGTTTTAATGGAAGGTGAAACGGTTGTAACCGGTAGAATATTTTCCGAATTTATCAAAAAACTTGAAACCGAACAAATTGAACTTTCTAAATTAGACGGTGAAAAGTTAAAAATAAAATATTCGGATAGCGAATCGGAAATGCAAGTTTTCCCGGCAGAAGAATTTCCAAAAATAATAAAAGACGCTGATGATAGTTATTTTGAATTAAAGCAAGCAGATTTTAAAAAGATGGTTGAAAAAACGGTTTATGCTTGTGCAACAGACGATTCGCGTCCTATCTTAAAAGGCTGTTTATTTGAAATAGAAAACAACGCTTTAACGGTCGTAGCATTAGACGGTTTTAGAATGAGTGTTTTAAGTAGTGAAGTATTATCTTCAAGTGGTAATTTTAAGGCAATCGTTCCAGCAAGAACTTTACTTGAAATAACCCGTTTAATATCTAATGAAAACGAACTTATTAAGATAAAAGTTTCTAAAAACGCACTTTTAGTTGAAGTAGATAATACCGTTTTAATTTCAAGATTAATAGAGGGCGAATTTATTAAATACCGTCAGATTTTACCTACTGAATTTATAACTAACGTAAGAGTTAATAAAAACTTATTCATATCAAGTATTGAAAGGGCAAGCGTAGTTGCTAAATCTGATAAAACTAACGTTGTTAAATTAGATATTAAAGAAGATTTTATTAACGTAACCGCTAAATCTGAAATAGGTAACGTGAACGAAAATATCGCAGTAAATATGGACGGTAAAGATATAGTTATTGCGTTTAACGGTAAATATTTATTAGACTATCTTAAATCGTGTGAAGATGAATTCGTTAGTATTAACTTAAATTCACCTATTGAACCTTGTGTAATAAGTTCGATAGTAAATAGCGATTATACCTATTTAATAGTACCTATTAGAATAAATTCTTAAAAAAAGAGTTTAAAAAGGGAAAAAGCAATAAAACGATTGACAAAACTGTTTAAAATAAATAAAATATTAGGGTGTTTATAAAAACAGTCAATTATAACAAAATTTAAGGAAGGACAAATATTATGAAAAGAACTTACCAACCAAAAAAAAGACAAAGAAGTAAAGTACACGGTTTTAGAAAAAGAATGCAATCAAAAGGTGGCAGAAACGTTTTACAAAGAAGAAGAAACAAAGGTCGTCATAAACTTTCTGCATAAAAATTAAAACGAAGGTAATAAAGTGAAAAATAGTCTTAAAAGGGAAAAAGATTTTGAAAAAGTTTTTAAATTAGGAAAACGCATATTTTCAAATTCTTTAACCTTGGTATATTTACCTTCAAAAGAAATGAAAGTTGGTTTTGCCGTGTCAAAAAAGCACGGCAAAAGCGTCGTTCGCAATAGAATTAAAAGGCTTTTAAGGGAGGCTTTTAGAAGTTTTCGATTGGAAGAAAATAATCAAAACTTCTTTTTTGTTTTTCTTCCCAAAATAAAAGATGAATACGGCTATAAAACTTTTTGTAAAGATATGGAATATACTCTTAAAAAAGTCGGCTGTATAAACAAAAAATAATGATTTTATGATACTTAAAAACATTAGCATTTTTTTGATAAAATTCTATCAAAAACATATATCAAAGCACGATTGTAAATATATACCAAGTTGTTCACAATATACTCTTGAAGCCATTAAAAAACACGGCTTTTTTTATGGTATAATTCTTGGTGTTTGGCGTATTTTAAGATGTAATCCTTTTTCAAAAGGTGGCTTTGATAAAGTGCCTGATAAAAAAAGTGTCGTAAAATGGGTATATTAAATGTTTTTAGAAATTTTACAAAATCCTTTATCTGAATTAGGGTGGTTTCCTGAATTTATAGGTAAAATCGTTAACGGTTTCGGCTCGGTAGTTTTAGGTATCGTTATTTTTACCCTTGCTCTTAAACTTTTAACTTTCCCGTTTGATTTTATTTCAAGGGCAAGTATGAGAAAGACGCAAATTAAAATGCAGGAAATGCGTCCTGAACTTGAAAGGTTACAACAACAATATCGCAATAATAAAAACCTTTATCAACAAAAGGTAATGGCGCTACAAAAGAAAGAAGGTATGAGTATGTTTAAGTCTTGCCTTCCTACTATCTTAACGCTCGTTATCTTTATATTAGTGTTAAACGGTTTTAGTACTTATTCAAATTTCCAAAATAAAAAAGACGTTTACGATATGGCTATCGCTTATAACTCGGTAGTTGTTGATGCTTTTGATATTGACGGTGAATTAGTAGTTAAACAAGAAAAAAATAACCAACAACAAATCGTGGTTGATGCTGTTAAAATTTATAATGATTATTATAAAAACGGTCAAACAACCATTAATAAAGACGATTTTTCTATCAATATTTTAGGTTTTGATAGCGAAACTAAAACTATTGAAATTAGTACCACAAACTCTTACTTTAAGGTAGAATATATTTTAGAAATTGACCCAACTACTGGTGACGCATTTAGCGCAACGAGAGGAGATTTTGTACCTTTAGAAGAAAAGTTAGATAATTCGGGTTTAAAATTAAACGGCAAGATTTATTCTGAAATTAAAGCAGAAAATGCTGAACTTCAACCTAAAGATTTCGTTATTGAAGTTCAAAGGGATTTAGCAAAACAAGAATACTTAAATAATCGTCAAGGTTTTTTATGGATTAAAAACGTTTGGAAACCTGATAGAGTAGACAAAAGTCCACTTATTGACGATGATAACGTTATTAAACAAATATTAAATAAAGCCGATTATGACGAAATTACTAAAAACGTAGATTTAGAAGAATCTAACGGTTGGTATATTTTAATTGCCATCAATATTTTAGTAACTTTCTTAAGCCAATGGGCTATGAAGAAAATGCAAAAAGACCAACTTGAACTTCAATCGGTAGACGGCCAAGCAATAAATTCGCAAAAAATGATGATGTGGATGATGCCTTTAATGATGGCAATATTCTCATTTATTTACACAGCGGCGTTCTCCGTATACATTATTTTAAGTACGCTCTTTAGTATTTTAAGCAGTTTCTTAATCAATAAATTCGTAGACATCAGCCATAATAGAGAAGAAAACAAAAAGAATCAAAATATAGTAAGAAGAGGTTAATATGGAATTCACCGGCAAAAGTATTGATGAAGCCGTAGAAAATGGTTTAAAAGAACTCGGTTTAGAAAAAAATGAAGTTGAAATAACCGTTATAGAAGACGCTGTTAAAGGTTTTTTCGGCAAGGTTAAAAAACTTGCAAAAGTAAATATCGAAACAAATCTTTCTTCAGGCGCAAGAGCCGTTAAGTTTTTAGAAGGTTTATTCGTTAAACTTGGCGTTAATGCAAAAGCAACCCTTGCTGAAGAAAAAGAACAAATAGTCATTGACGTAGTTGCTGAAAATTCTGCAACACTTATCGGCTATCGTGGGGAAGTTTTAGATTCACTTCAAACATTAGCAGGCGCAGTTGCTAATATCGGTAAGAAAAATTATATTAGAGTAGTAGTTAACTGTGAAGGCTATCGCGAAAAGAGAGAAGAAACGCTTATCGCCCTTGCTAAAAAGTTGGCAGATAAAGCCGTTAAATACGGTCGTGACGTTTCGTTAGAACCTATGAATCCTTATGAAAGAAGAATTATTCACGCGGCTCTTATTGATAGTGAAACGGTTAAAACCACTTCTGAAGGTAAAGAACCTAATAGATACGTAGTAATCGTTCCTAACGAAAAGAAACCACAATCTGATAGATATAATAAGCGTGATAACTTTAAGGGTAATCGTGGTAAAAAAGATAGATTTAATAAGCGTGACGGCGGTAAAAGGGAAGATGCGCCTAAAAGAAAAGCACCGTCTGCGTTTGGTACTTTTTTAGGTAATAGTTTAAAAACCGAAGAATAAAAATCAAAAGGTTTGTACGAAAGTGCAGACCTTTTATTTAACTAAATCAAAGCAAAAACAAAAAACGGCGTAGTGCGTACTACACCGTTTTTATATTAAAAGTAATTTTTATTATTATTTATTAAAGGTTTTCGCCGTTTTCTTTAATAACGCTTTGATAGAAATAGAAAGAGTCTTTTTTAATTCTTTCTTGCGTTTGATAATCAACGTAAATAAGCCCAAAGCGTTTAGAATAAGCGCTCCACCACTCAAAGTTATCTAAAAGCGACCAGTAAAAATATCCCCTGCAATCAACGCCGTCGTCGTTTGCTTTTTTGAACTGTTCAACGTATCTTCTAATATATTCGCAACGCGCGCCGTCGTGAACCTTTTTATCAGGTGTAACAAGGTCGGTAACAGCCGTTCCGTTTTCGCTGATATAGAAAGGTAATTTATATCTTTCGTATAAGAATTTTGGTCCCCAGTAAAGCGCTTTTTCAAAAACGTACCAGTCCATGCAAGTCATAGGGTGACCAACGGGTTCTTTAACTTTTCTATAACCACCGTTGCCGTCGCTTTCAATAAGCGTGCCAGAATAAATGTTTTGGCAGTAAAAATCAATCGGGCTTGAAATAAGTTCTAAATCACCGTCTTTAATTTCAGGAAGTTCGTCTTTACTATGAATTTCATAGTATTTTTTAGGGTAGTCACCTAAAACGACAGGGTCCGTCCATATAGAAATGCCCCAAACGCCAGCCTTTGAAACGTCAAAATAATGTTGTTTTGCCGCGTCGATATCTTCTTGTTTATCACTGTTAGGGATTGATACCCAACCACACGGTGCGTAGCCGATTTGAACACCAGCAAACTTTCTAAGTTCTCTAACAGCCTTACCGTGCGAAAGCAAGCAGTTATGTATCATCGTAAGAGTTTCTTTAACGGTGTATCTTGCGTTAGGTACTACACCACCTAAACCACCGATTACGCATTGTGGTTCATTGATAGTGATAAAGTATTTTACCTTGTGAGCAAAGTTTTCAGCAACGACTTTAACGTATTCTGCAAAATAGTCGGAAATATCAGGGTTAAGCCAACCACCCCTAATATACAAAGCGTAAGGTAAATCCCAGTGGTATAAAGTTATATACGGCGTAATGCCGTTTTTAATAAGTTCGTCAATCAAATTATTATAAAAAGCAATACCTTCAGGGCTTACTTTACCAACGCCTTCCGGAATAATTCTTGACCACGAAATAGAAAAACGATACGCTTTAACGCCTAATTCTTTCATTAAAGCCACGTCTTTAACGTAGTTATGATAATGGTCGTCGGCAACTAAACAATCTTGTCCAGCGAAAGTTGCGCCTTCTGCTTTTGGGGCTACGTCCCAAAATGAAAGACCACGACCACCTTCGTTATATCCACCTTCAATTTGAGCGGCAGCAGTTGCAACGCCCCAAACGAAATCTTTTTTAAACATAAGTTCTCCTTATCGTTATCAAAATTTGAGATAACTAATTTTAATCTACAAATATTATATAATAAAAAAAGTTAAAGTCAATAGCCAAAATAAAAAAACCGACTTTGGTCGGTTTTAATAATTGAATTATTCGTCGAGTTTGATTAAGTCGGCGTAAGTTTCACGGCGAACGAAAGTAAAGTCTTCACCGTTTTTAATTCCTACTATTTTAGGTCTTGGAACTTTATTATAGTTCGACGCCATTGAATAGTTATACGCGCCCGTTACTAAAACGGCAATCAAATCGTTTCTATTAGGTTTTGCTAAAAGTACGTTTTCTTGTAAAAGGTCGCCACTTTCACAGCATCTACCAGCAACGGTGCAAGGATAATCAAACGGTTCATCCATTTTATTAGCAGTAACCACCGTATAAGGCGAACCGTATAGGGTATAGCGTGGATTGTCCGTCATGCCACCGTTTACTGCTACATAGTTTTTATAGCCCGTAATTTCTTTTACCGATTGAACGGTGTAAAGGGTTAAGCCCATATCGGCAACCAAACTTCTACCCGGTTCAAGCATAATGTCAGGAAGTGTTATATCTAACTTTTTACAAGTTTCTTTTAATGCAGTACCAAGTTCGCAAATTCGTTCGGAATAATTAATAACGGGGTCGCTTTCAACGTATCTAACGCCGTAACCACCACCTAAACTTAAAATGGTCGTTTTAAATCCCAATTCGTCTTGAACTTTTTTAATAAAATTAAGCATAATAACGCCGGCATCAATAAACGGCGTGGATTCAAAAATTTGCGAGCCGATATGACAATGGAAGCCTTTCACGCATACGTTAGGCATCAAAATCGCCCGTTTAACGAATTCAAACGCTTGTCCCGTTTCAATCGCAACGCCAAATTTAGAGTCTACTTTGCCCGTTGAAATCTTTGCGTGGGTATGTGGGTCAATGCCTGGCGAAAGTCTAATAATAAGGTTTTGAGTAACGCTTTTTTGACCTGCTATAACACTAATTTGTTCAAGTTCTTCCATATTATCGGTAACGAAATACCCAACGCCGTTATCAATAGCAAATTCGATATCAGCGTCCGTTTTAGCGTTGCCGTGGAAGAACGCTTTACTTAAATCAAAGCCTGCGTTTAACGCTGTGTAAATCTCACCACCACTAACGGTGTCTATACCGATACCTTCTTCTTGACAAATCTTATAAACGCCCGTAAAACAAAGCGCTTTACTTGCGTATAACGGCATAGAATTTTCCGTCAAGTATTTCTTTGCCGAGTTTTTATATTCTCTAATTCTGTTTCTCAACCCGTTTTCGTCGATAAGCATAAGGGGTGTGCCGTGTTTTTTAGCCATATCCACAGTCGAAACACCTGCAAAATGCAATACCCCGTTTTTAACGGTTAAATTATCGTGTAGCATAATTCGTCCTTTTAGCCCATAAGTAATTTTTTCATATCGTAAAGTCCGGCAGGTTTATCAACTAAATACTTACCTGCCTCAACAGCGCCGTCGGCAAAGACTGCACGCGTGTGGGCTTCGTGCTTTAAGGTAATGGTTTCGGTTTCCGTTGCGATTATAACTTCGTGAATTCCTACGATATTGCCGTAACGCACGGAAGATATACCTATTTCGTCTTTATTTTTTGGTTGATAACCGTTTCTACCCGTTAAAACGCTCATATTAGGTCTAACTTCTTTAACGGCGTTTGCAAGCATAAGCGCAGTACCGCTTGGCGAATCAAGTTTTTTATCGTGATGAACTTCAACGATTTCAATTTCGGCGTTAGGCATAGCAGAAACGGTGAGTTTAACTGCTTTACAAAGCGTTGCAACACCTATACTCATATTGCCCGAATAAAAAACTGCTACCTTTTTAGACGCGTTAATAATGCTATCAAGTTCGTCTTGAGTTTGACCAGTCGTGCATAATACGAGTGGGGTAGAAGTCTTTACTGCATAGTCGGTTAAAGCCTTGGTTGCCGAGTGATGCGAAAAGTCTATAATAACGTCTGCTTTTTCGGTAATTTCAAAAATATCGGCATACGCACCGTCGCATTTTTCGGTTTTATAGGAAATATCAACCGGTAAAATAACGGTATCTTGATTAAAATTTTTAAGCGCTTTAATGATATTTACGCCCATTCTGCCACGCGCACCGTGTACGATAACTTTCATTTTTTCACCTACTAAACGTTTAAACCTTGCTTACGCATAAGTTCAAGCATAACTTTTTCTTTACCTTCGTCCATAGTGGTTAAAGGAAGTCTTAACGAATTTTCGCAAAAGCCCATATGGGCCACAGCCGATTTAACTGGGATAGGGTTAACTTCCGAGAAAAGCGACATTGTTAAAGCGTGTAATTCGTATTGTAATTTTGCGCTACCTTCGATATCGCCTGCAAAGAATTTTTTACAAATTTCGCAAGTCTTTTTAGGAAGAATATTCGATAAAACCGAAATTGCGCCCACCCCGCCAAGTGACATAAGTGGAAGAATTTGGTCGTCGTTACCCGAATATAAATCTAATTTACCGTGAACGTAACTCATAGTTTCAACGATTTTTTCGATATTGCCGTTTGCCTCTTTAATAGCGACGATATTGCCGTGGTCAGCAAGCGCACGGTAAGTGGTAGGTTCAATGTTTACGCCCGTTCTTGACGGTACGTTGTATAAGATTACTGGAGATTTAGAGTGGTCGGCAATCTTATTATACATAAGTTCCAAACCTTTTTGGGTTGCTTTATTGTAGTAAGGGGTTACGACTAAAATGCCGTCAACACCGGTTCTATTAGCGTCGTCGGTTAACTTTAAAGCGTATTCGGTATCGTTACTACCCGTACCTGCAATAACGGGAACTCTACCGTTTGCTCTATCGACGGTGAATTCAATAGCCTTTACGTGTTCTTCGTCGGTTAAGGTTGAGCCTTCACCCGTAGTACCTGCAACGACTAAGCCGTCAATCCCTTCTGCAATTTGCCAGTCGATAAATTTACCGAATGCGTCAAAATCAATCGCGCCGTTTTTAAATGGCGTAATTAAAGCAGTTGCTATACCGGTGAAAATTCTTTTTTTACTCATAATAAATCTCCTTGCTTTCAAGCGATAAATAAAAAATCCACGGAATAAAGGCGACCTTAAAACCGTGGCATAAACCGATTTTAACAATAGCCCCCCGCTTAAAAAAGCGACAGTCCAAGGCGTATTTCGCATTGAACCAACCGTCGTTCCTTTTCGGAAAAAACGACGATTTCGGCGATTTTGCCTTTAACCGTACGGCATTACCGAAATAACCGATACGGCACTCATCTCAATCGCGCCTCTATTCGTTGTGTTTATTTTAGCACACGAAATATTATATGTCAACGCTTTTTCTAATATGAAAAATGCTATTTTCGCATAAAAACCTATAAAAAGTGGGTAAAGACGCTTAAATTCTTGCTATCTATCGGGTTTTATGTTATCATATAACATACAAGTTTATAAAGGGTGTGATAAAAATGTTCACGAAAAAGGAAATTAAAGAAGTCGTTTTTAATCCGTTTGAATACTTAAAAACCGATTGGGCGTTACTTTCTGCAAAAAGTAAAAGTGGTAAAATCAACGCTATGACGGTTGGCTGGGGTGGCTTTGGCGTATTGTGGGGCGAAAACGTTATTACCGTTTACGTTAGACCTGAACGCTATACTAAAGAACTCATTGACGAAACGGGGGAAATTTCGCTTTCATTTTTCGGTGGCGATAAAAAGGAAGAATTAAATTATCTAGGCAACGCGTCGGGGCGTGACGGCGATAAACTTAAAAAAGTAGGGCTTTCGGCTGGGGAAGTGGACGGCTATCCTATTATCGAACAAGCAAAGTTCGTTATAACTGCTAAAGTTTTATATTCCGATAATTTAGACCCTAATAAACTTATCGGGTCAGCAAAGGAATTCGATAAAAAGTGGTATCCTAAAAAGAACTACCATATTATGTATATAGCAAAAATTACGGGCGTTTACGAAAAATAAATTGCGCTAAATTTGGCTGTTGCATTTTTTATAACCGTATGTTATAATGAATAAAAACAACCAAAAAACTACTCAAAACGAAAAAAGGGGGCAAGCATGAAAAAGTTTATAAAATTTACGGCTTTAATTATTCTTGCCGTTCTTTTTGTATTTAACGTTGCTTGCGACGACGATATTTCATCTTTTAGTCTTATTTCGGAAAGTGATAGAGATAAAATCGTGTCGTTTATGGCAACTAAAAATTCGCCATACGATACTAACGCGTTTACTTTCGTGTTTGAAACGGTGGAAACTTCGGCTTTACACGAATATAGTGAGTATTATAAGGTTACCGTCTTAAAGGGCGAAAACGAAAAGTTGATTTTACGCGCTGATAGAATAATTAGTACCTTTTTTGAAAGGGACGGCGTTTTCGTTGAAGAAAGTAGTACTTTTAGCGTTTATTATGAAGACGGCGTTCAATATATTTTTACCGAAATTTTAGCGACGGACGGCGTAACGACCAACAAAACTAAAACCCAAGCAAACGAAAGTCAAGTTTTAAGTTATTTTGCCGAAGCATCAAATTATAGTATTTTAGATATTAAAAACTCTATATCTTCGCAAGAACTTTCTAAGGTTTTAGGCAAAAAAGATAAAAACGGAAAGATTTACGAAATTGCCGTTGAAGATTTTGATTTAATTATTGACGCTGAAACGAGCAGTAGCGTAAGATATATAGTTTTCGACGATATTTATAACGTTGAAAGTTTAAAAGTTAGCGCGAGTGCGATTGCCGATAGGGAAATTAGAAATTATTCTTCTACCGATATTAACGCTAAAATTAGAATTGAAACGAATATTCAACGCGTGGTAAGGCTTTACGCTGACGACGCGCCAAATAAACCTACCGATTTAGAAACCTACGAATAAAATAAGAATTAAAACGGCTTTGCCGTGTTTTTAACAGGAGTTATATTATGAAAAAAATCGCAACGGCGATAGCGCTTTGCTTGCTTATCGTATTTGCAACCACTTTTTCAGCGTGCTTTACGGTGGAAATGGAAGACGAATTTAAAGGACTTTCTTTCGTTTCGGCAACGCAAGAATTTTACGACGAAATTACCACTAAGATTAGTGGTAAACGCATTTTTAATACGGCAAGCGTTATCGAATACGACTACCGTAAAAAAGTAGTTAACGACGAAGGTGATTACTTCGTTTCGGCTACGGCTTATAAAACCGAAAAAGCAGGTCAAACGGTAATACAAGGCTCGGCAAACGGCCGTCAAGCAGTTGGTTGTATCGGTTGCGCGTCGGACGTGGCGTTGTACGATTTTTATTATACCGATAGTGACGATACTCTTTTCGTTGATTCGGTTAGAGCAAGGTCAAGTATTCACGCCAAAGAAAAAATGGTGGTTGATTTAGACGCTTTATCTATCGTTGGCGAATATATGATGGATTTATCAAAGACTTTAACGGAAATTCTTTCGGGCTACTCTATTAGTCAAGTTAAAGTTGCAACCGTTGGCAGTAAAATTGCCGTAAAACTCGTTAAGACCGACTATTCTTTTGAAAGTGGTATTCAAACTTGCGACAACATGTTTATTATCGACGCTAACGGCACGGTTTTGGCTATCAAAACTTATATGTCTATCGTTGACGGCGACGGCGCTACTACCGAAATTGCAGTTACGGCAAGGGTTTCTTCTAAAACTGTAACCGAACCAACCGATTTATCATCTTATCAAACGGTTACCGAATTTAAAAATTATTATAAGTAAGGTTTTAGGCGCAGATTATTCTGCGCCGTTTATTTAGGATTATGAGATTTGTTATTACGGGCGCGAACGGGCATATAGGAAATAATTTAGTTAGACTAATTCTTAATACTTACCCTGATTGCGAAGTGGTGTGTTTACTTCGTAAAACTTTCGACCGTGCGTTAGACGGATTAAAAGTAACAATCACAACTGGCGATATTGCTGACGAAAGTTTCTTAAAAAGCGTTATAAATAAAGGCGATTTAGTGTTATCTTCGGCAGGGGTTATCGATTTAAAAAACAACAAAAAAGAAGAAACCGATAAAATCAACTATCAAGCCGTAAAAACGCTTGTTAAAGTATGCAAAGAAAACCACGCTGAAAAGTTCGTGTTAGTCGGCTCGGTTGACGGTGTGTATAAAGAAAAAATGGACGAACTAATCGTTGAGCCTACTGATTTTTACCCCGAAAAATTACAAGGTAACTACGCCGTATCAAAAGCGCGCGCAATGAAGTTCGTGCTTGACGAAATGAAAAAAGACGAAAACTTAAACTTTGCTATCGCGTTGCCGTCGGCTGTTATCGGACCTAACGACTTTAAGCCGTCAGCCGTTGGTAAAGTAGTTTTAGGCGTTGTTAACAACCAGGCTGAATTTGGCATAAAAGGTGGGTACAACTTTGTGTCGGTTGACTTCGTCGCACAAGGTTTACTTAAACTTTTAACCACTAAAAATAAAGGCGTTTATTTTTTAGCAGGCGAGTGCGTTAGTGTGGAAAAGATGTATTTCACGCTTAACGGTATTGCGAAAGTTGACCGTAAACCTATTATTTTACCAACTTTTTTAGCCAAGATGCTTTCGCCGTTTATTCCCGTTCTTAATAAAATCACGCTAAAAACTTTATTAGAAAACCCCGACTATTCTTCATCTAAGGCAGTTAAGGAATTAGACTTAGTTAAAGAACCGTTTATTGAAACGGCGAAAAAAACTTACGACTGGTTTAGAAAAAACGCAAATCTTTTCAATAAATAAATCTTTATCTAAAATTATTTTTCTATCCCTACGCTACGCATAGGGATAGAATTTTTTTATTTTTAAATCGATAGAAAAAATCAAATAAAATCAAAATTTCGATAAAATAGGGCAAAAAAAGATTTCAAAACATAGTTTCAATTGCTTGACTTTATCAAGGTAAAGCACTAAAATGTTTACATTATACGCTATAAGCGTATTATATCGACTAAAACAAGGAGATAGGTATGAAAAGGTTAAAGGTTTGGCTAATCGCTATCCTTGTCGTAATGACGGCTTTATCAGTTTTTACGGCTTGTAATGGTAACGAAGAGCCACAAAAACAGCAGTTCACCGTAACTTTTGCTACCGAAAACGCTAATTTTGGCACGGCGATATGTCAAACTTCGTCGGGGGCAAGCGTAATTTCGGGAACGAAACACCTTGACGGTACGACCTTGAAATTTATTGCCACGGAAAACGACGGCTATGATTTTGACGGTTGGTATTCGGGTAGCGAAAAAGTTTCGGCTGAAAAAGTTTATCAAGTGACGGTAAATCAAAACTTGTCGCTCACGGCAAAATTTAAGGCGAAAACTTTCGTTTTTAACTTTTTAAGTTCTGATACGAATATGGGTACGGTTTCGGCTGAAAATTCCATTTCAAGCGGGGACTTGGTTGCGTATAATCAAAGCGTAACGCTTAATGCAACGGCAAAAGTCGGCTACGAATTCGTCGCTTGGAAAAACGGTTCTACTACCGTTAGCAATAGTGCAGAGTTTTCTTTCACTATGCCGAAAGAATCCACTACTTTAACTGCTTATTTTAAGATTAGCGAGTTTGTTTTTAATTTCTCGGTAAACGAAGATAAGATGGGTGTAATTTTAGCAGACGGTTATATCAGTGGGGATACTTACGAATATAATTCTTCAATCACTTTAACGGCCCAAGAAAAAGAAGGCTACGATTTTGAAGGCTGGTACGAAGGTGAGACTTTAATTAGTGCGGAAACAACCGTTGACTTTACTATTCCTGCAAACGAATACAGCGTTGTTGCCGTATTTAAGCCGGAAAAGAGATTGGTAACTTTCTACGACGGCTACGAAAAGTTGGAAACTTTTGAAGTTGACTACGGCACCCCCGTAGAGAAATACGTGTACGAAAAGGAACACCATAATTTCGTTGCTTGGTTTACCGACCCGACTTTCGCTACACTTTACGATTTTACCAGCGAAGTTACTGTCAACTTTAGCCTTTACGGTCAATATATGCCTACGGAAATTACCTATTCGGTTAAATTTATTAACGAAGACGGCTCTCCACTTGAAAGTATTGAAACACAAACGATTAACGAAGGCGAAACTTTACAACATATGCCACCTGAACCTTCTAAAGAAGGGCATGACTTTGCAGGTTGGGTTGCAGAAACGGCAGACGGTACGGAAATTAAATTTGAACAAACCACAACGATTTTTTCTAATTTAATCGTTAAACCTACTTTTTCACCTAAATCGTTTAGCGTTAAATTCTATTTATCTATTAGTGAAGAATATCAAGTTCAAACGATAAAATATAAAGAAAAAGCAATTAAACCTACTACGCCTCCTAAAGAAAATGAAAGATTCGTAACTTGGGTATATTTTGACGACACGACGATTGAGTTCAATTTTGATTCGCTCGTTGTAGAAGAAGTTAAACTTCTCGCCGTTTGGGAAGATATACCAGAAGAAAGTTGCACCGTTACTTTCTATAACGGGACACAACTTTTAGATATTCAAACGGTTGCTAAAGGTGGTAGCGCAACAGCCCCTTATGTACCTACCGTTGAAGGTAAAACTTTCACGGGTTGGGAAGGTGATTTTAGTCAGGTTGTTAGCGATATTAATATCTACGCGATATTTATCGACAACGAATATACGGTAACTTTCGTTGACGCAAGTGGTGAAATCTCTAAGCAAACCGTTCTTCACGGTCAAAGCGCAGTTGCGCCTAATACAAATGAAATTTTTGAACCGACGGGCAAGGTGTTTGACGGTTGGGACAAGAATTTTGATAATATAACTGCCGATACGGTCGTTACTGCTAAATACGTATTTAAAACTTTCACCGTTGATTTTGTCGATGGCGAAACGGAAGAAAATATTTACAGCGTTACCGTTGAATACGAAAAAACGCTTGCCGTTCCTGAAACGCCTGACAAACCGGGTTATAGTTTCGTCAACTGGTATCCGTCAAAAGAGTTCGATTTACCGTTCGAATTCAAAACCGAAATTACGGGGCCACTAACTCTTTACGGCAAGTTTGAGATTATTGAACTTACTAAGTACACGGTAACTTTCGTAACGCCGGCAGGGGACGAAATTAGCGTTCAAGAAGTCGTTGAAGGAAATAGTGCAATCGAGCCGTCTGCACCAAAAATCGAAGGGTATACTTTCGTTTCTTGGTCGGTTGACTTTAGTGAAATAACTTCTAATTTAGTCGTTACGGCAAATTACGACGCCGTTATTTATACCGTTAAATTCTTTACGGAAGACGGCTTAACTCAAATCGGTGAAACGCTTAATATTGCTCACGGCGAAAGCGCAAGCGAATACGCGCCTAACGGACCTTATATACCTGGTAAAACCTTTATCGGTTGGAATAAAGATATTAGCGTAATTACTAAAAACACCGAAGTTCTTGCCGTATACGCGCTTGAAACTCGCACGGTTTACTTTGATTATAAAGACGGCTCGGCGCCGGTTGAAGTAGTGGTTGAATACGGTAAATGCGTTTCTATTCCAAGCACTCCGTCAAAACCGGGTAGCGTATTTAAGAATTGGTATTTAGAAGGCGAAAGCGAAGAAACGGCGTTCGCGTTTGAAACGCCTATTACAGAAGATATAACGCTCGTTGCAAATTATCAGTCCCTTGTGGGCGTTGCAGTAGTAACTTTCTACGACCCAAGTGGTAATCAAGTGGGCAATATTCAAGTGGTAGCGTTTGGTCAAAAAATAATGCAACCTGCGCCTTACGCAAGTGGTTACGTTTGGTGTTTAGATGGCTTTGATGAAGAATTTGATTTTAGCACGATTATAAGTACTGATATCATAACGGAAGAAAATCGCATAAACTTATATGCGAAAGAAATATAGTAAGGGGGTAAAAAATGAAAAAATTAGCATTGATATTATTGCTCGTTTTAACGGCAATCCCTTGTTTTGCTTTTTCTACTACAACCGCGTTTGCTGAAGACGGTAAGCATACCGTATCTTTTTACGTTGACGGCGAACTTCACGAACAATATTTAGTTTCAGACGGTGGGTTTTCGGATATTCCTGTAACACCCGTTAAAGACGGCGAAATATTTATAGAGTGGCAAGAAAACGGCTCAACTTTCTATTTTTACAATCCTATAACCGAAGATAAAACGATAAACGCCGTTTTTGAAAGCCTTGCCGTAGTTTACACGGTAGATTTCGTGGTTGACGGAAATATCGTAAACACTCAAAAAGTGCTTGAAGGTCAAACGGTGATTGCGCCGACTTCTGTTGAACTTCCTGAAGGTAAAATTTTAGTCGGTTGGGAAAACTCTGACGATTTACAAACCGTTAATTCAAATATGACGGTGAACGCGATTTTAGCCGATAAAGAATATACCGTAACGATTTACGGGTTGGACGATATTGTGGTTGATGAAATTACCGTCGTTCACGGCGAAAACGCTATTTTACCTAACTACGCCGATTATTCTACCGAATATTACACGGCAACGGGTTATTCAAGTACGCCTACGG
>JAGCMG010000054.1 GCA_017646555.1 Clostridia bacterium
ACGGATGCTAACGGTGTTGAAGGCGTGGCAACGGCGTCCGTAACACTTAACAAAGACGTGATTTTATGCGTACCGTCGGCGTCTATTATGCAATACGATATCGAAGCAGTTGTTTCGTTGGTTTCGACTATCGGTACTTATACGGGTGCAGGGCAGTTTACTATTGACGCTTGCGTTACGGTTATCGTTAAAGTTGTTATGGAAGTTGAATTACTTGTTCCATCTTACGGCTATGCCGTTTTACCACCGTGCCAAGATTACACCGAAGAAGTTTGTCAAGGCTTTTTCGAACTACCGATTTATCCCGAATAAATCTTTTAAGGAGTGGGGAACCACTCCTTTTTAGTTGATAATTTTTCTATTTTATGTTAATATTTTATTATGAAAATTTTTGCGATTAGTGATTTACATATTTCAACGAATACTAATAAACCGATGGACGTTTTCGGTGGAAATTGGGTTGGTTATCTTGAAAAAATCTTTGAAAATTGGAAGAAAAAGGTTACTGACGACGATTTAGTGTTAATCGGTGGCGATATAAGTTGGGCTGTTCAACTTGACGACGCTATTAAAGATATCGCGCTACTTAACGATTTACCTGGTAAAAAGATTTTTATTAAAGGCAATCACGATTATTGGTGGAACGGTATAAGTAAAGTTCGTTCCATCTTAAAAGAGGACCAGTTTGCTCTGCAAAACGACTGTATCAAGTTTGATAACGTTATAATTTGTGGGTCAAGGTGTTGGGCTGTTCCAGGTGCGCCCGATTTTGACGCAAGCGACGAAAAAATTTATAAGCGTGAGGCTGAAAGGCTTAAACTTTCTTTTGCGTCAGTTAAAAAAATTCGGACGGAAAATGATAAACTTATTGCATTAGTTCATTATCCACCGTTTAACGTGATGCGTGAAAACAATCTTTTTACACAAATTTTTGAAGAAAATAAGGTTGATATCGTCGTATACGGACATTTGCACGGCAAGAACGTTAGGGCTGATAAAGTCGTTTATAAAAATGGCATAAAATATTATTTAACTGCTTGCGACCAAGTTGACAACGATTTAGTTGAAATAGAGTTTTAAAAACCCACGCCTGTGGGTTTTTTCATATTTTTTACAAGTTTTGCATACCATAAATTGTATTTTTATATATTAAGGGGTAATTTATGGAAGAATTTGAAACTTTAACTTTAACTGGTGGTAAAAAACTTTCTATGACGAAAGTTGAGTCGGTTGACGGGTTTTCCGAACAATTTATTAAACTTACGGTCAATAAAAAACGCACGGTTATTACGGGTGACGGTTTAAAAATTACAGTGTTTAATAAAACTTCAGGCGAACTTGTTGCTGAAGGCAATTTTTACGATATTAAATTCGAGGGCGAAAAAGCACCGTTAATTAAAAGGTTATTTAAGTAATGCAAGTGACTTTTGACCAGTTTTTCGTTTTTACGGCGTTATTTTCGTTAGGATTTATTTTTGGAATGGTGTATTTTTTTATAATTTCGCCGTTTGAAAAGAAAAAAAGTTTTTATCTTAAAAATATCGTTTCGATAATTTTGTTCATAATTTTATTTTTAGTATATCAAACGCTTTCGGTGTATTATAAGTTTCCTAATTTTAGATGGTATATGCCGTGTTCTATTTTGCTTGGCTTTATTGTATATTATAAAACTTTTCGTGTTATGCTTGCAAAATTACTTATAAAAGTATATAATATACTTATAAGTAAGAGGTATTCTAATGACAGAACAAAAACTTAAAAAAATTACTATTGCATCAACTGTTACTGCTGTCGTGTTGCTTGCTGTATTATTGTTCGTTTTGACGTTTCAAATAATTTCAATTATCGTTAAAAAGAACGAACTTAAAAAGTACGATGAGCAAATTGCCGAATATAACAGGCTCATTGATGAAAAGAGTGAAGAACTTGATATATATCAAGCAGATTGGAGAATTCAAGCAAGGGCGCGTGAACTTGGGTATAAATTCCCTGGTGACGTTGATGTTACGAACTAATGCAAGCCGTTATTGATATCGGGTCAAATTCCGTTAGATTATTAATTTCTAATGGTGAAACTTCCGAAAAGTTTATTAAAATAACTAAACTTGCTCAAGGCTTGGCTTTAAGTGGCGACCTAAACGAGACGGCAATTGCGCGTACTGCTGATGCCGTCCATTATTTTTATGATAAAGCAAAAAATCTTAACGCAAAAAATATTTTCGTATTTGCAACGGCTGCAGTAAGAAACGCTAAAAACGGTAAAGATTTTACTGATTTTGTTAAGAAAAATTATAACATTGACATCGACGTTATTTCTGGTTTACAAGAGGCGCGCTGTGGGCTTGACGGCGTTTTAAAAGGCAGAGATGGCGCTATTATCGATATTGGTGGCGCAAGTAGTGAAATTACTGTTAGAAAGGATGGTAAAACCGTTTACTCGTATAGTTTAGATTTAGGTGGCGTTAAAATTTTAGATAAGTGTGGGCAATCGCTTGATAAAATTTATGCGCTTTGCAAAAAAAAGGTCGAAGAATACGGCGATATTCCACTTTCAGAGTTTTATGCGATTGGTGGCACGGCGACCTCAATTGCGTCAATAAAATTAAAACTTAA
Source organism: Clostridia bacterium (assembly GCA_017646555.1). Taxonomy (GTDB): domain Bacteria; phylum Bacillota; class Clostridia; order Christensenellales; family Borkfalkiaceae; genus UBA11475. The sequence continues at coordinate 2,614 of JAGCMG010000054.1, forward strand.
AGTGTACGACAAAAATATAGTGCATTTACATAAATTATCGCAAGACGACGTTAAAAAAGTTATTGAACTTTTGGCAAGCAAAACTGTTGAAGAAAGAAAGTCTATAGACGGGTTACAGCCTGAAAGGGCAGACGTTATTTTAGGCGCGTCAGTTTTCCTTGATACTATTATGGATAAAATCGGCGTTAGTGAAATTTTTGTTAGTGAAGACGATAACCTTGATGGTTATCTTTACTTAAAAGGGGTAAAAAATGAGCAATAAAACAAATATAATTAATAATTTCATACTACTTGGTAGTGTGCTTGTGACGATGCTTATTAGCGCGATTGTTTTGTTTTCGCAACAAATGATGATAGAATTCAGCGCGTTTTTAGGTATTGCGATATTCTTTTTGCTTAATCTTTTCGCTCACGAATTTGCGCATATTTTCGTTGCTAAAAGAAAAGGTTTTAAGGTGCGCTCTTTTAAGTTTTTCACTTTAAGATTTTATAAAGACGGAAAAAAAATTAAAGTTATAAACGAAGGTTTTGGCGACCAAATGGGTGAAACTGAATTTTACCCGATTTGCGAAGAAAATCTTAAAGACCGTTATAAATCCGTTGCAAAAGCAGGTATTATCGCTAATTCGGTTTTATTTTTCATTAGTATTGCGTTTATGCCGTTTTGGAAGACTTTTGCCGATAATAATTTAATGATTTTAACTCAATTAACGGTGTTTGCTATGCCTATTTCTGCATATTTCGTGTTAGAAAACGCTTTGCCTATGTCGTCGGGCAATTATCGTAACGACGGTGCTGTTATTTACGGTATTGTTAAAGGTGACCCTGTTATTGACGTAATGCTTTCGCTTATGCTTATAAGCGTTAAATTATACGAAGGGAAAACCCCGTCGGAAATTGATGAAAAATATTTTTTCAATTTACCACAAATTGCAGAAGATGAACCGTATTTTATAGTTTTACTCAATAATAGATATTACTACTATTTAGATAAAGGCGACTATAAAAAAGCAAAAGAAATTGCTTTAAGATTGCAAACGCTTTATGATTATATGGACAAATACGACTATACTGAAACGCAAGCCGATATGTTATATAATTATTCGACTTTTATGTTTGATGAAGATGAAGCCGATAATCTTATGGAAGATAATGAAAAGTACTTAAACAGAGTGTTTTCCGTTAGAAACATCAGGGCAAAACTTGCATACGCGCTTTATGTGTTAAAAGATAACGAACTTGCAAAAATACTATATAATCGCGCGCTTTCTGAAGCCGATAAGTGCTTGATTAGTGGTGTTAAAAAGATGGAACTTAAACTTATTTTGAAAATGGAAAAAGATATAGATTTTTCTGAAAATGAGCCAAAAGATGCCGAATAAAACGAAAAAATTTAAGGGTGGTTAATCGTTTTTAACCACCCTGTTTTTTTATGCTAAAAATTGTTGATGTTAAGGCTATTTTAAATAAAAAACGCTTGAAAAAGATTTTAAGATATGATATAATTTTAATAATATTTATATTATTAAAAAAATTAGCGTTTAATTTACGGATTTTTTTAGTTTAAGAGGTGTAATATGGACGAAACCAATAAAGTAACGGCTAATTATGGTGAAAGTCAAATTCAAGTACTTGAAGGACTTGACCCAGTTAGAAAAAGACCGGGTATGTATATCGGTTCAACTGACGAACGTGGGCTTCATCATTTGGTGCAAGAAATCGTTGATAACGCCATTGACGAGGCGTTGAGTGGATATTGTAATACCATTACCGTTAGAATAAATAAAGACGGCTCTTGTACCGTTATGGACAATGGTAGGGGTATACCTACGGCTATTCACCATACCGAAAAAATTTCCGCGGTTGAAGTAGTTTTAACTAAACTTCACGCTGGTGGTAAATTCGGTGGTGGTGGATATAAAATTTCCGGTGGTTTACACGGCGTTGGTTTATCCGTAGTTAACGCGCTTTCAGAATGGCTCACCGTTGAAGTTTTTCAAAACGGCAACCACTACAAACAAAACTATAACCGTGGTATTCCGCAAGCGCCACTTTCGATAGTTGGGACTGCTGATTTTACTGGTACTTGGGTAACTTTTATGCCTGATGCGGAAATCTTTGAAACTACTGAATTCGTTTACGATAATATTAAAACAAGACTTCGCGAACTTGCTTATCTCAATAAAGGCTTAACAATTAAAATTTGCGACGAAAGAGAAGGTAAGGAAAGGTCAGATACTTATTTATACGAAGGTGGTATTGCGCACTTTGTTGAAGACCTTAATAAAAACACCGAAACACTTTTACCTAAGGCGTTCTATTTCGACGTTTTCTACGGCGATACGGAAATTGAAGTTGCTCTTCAATACAACCAAGGTTATAGTGAAACGATTTACGCTTTCGCTAACAATATTAACACGGAAGAAGGTGGTACGCATTTAGACGGGTTCAAACAATCGCTTACTAAACTTATGAACGATTCGGGTAAAAAACTCAACGTGTTTAAGGGCGACGAAAAAGTTTCAGGCGAAGACGTTAGAGAAGGTTTGACGGCAGTTATTTCGGTTAAACTTACCGAACCACAATTCGAAGGTCAAACCAAAACTAAACTTGGTAATAGCGAAATTAAATCGCTTGTAACCAAGGCTATGAACGAATATTTCGGCTCGTTTATTGAAGAAAATCCTAACGTTGCTAAAGAACTTTTAATTAAGTGTTTAACGGCACAACGCGTTAGAGAGGCTACGCGTCAAGCCCGTGAAAATATGAGAAGAAAGGGTGCGCTTGAATCAACCACTCTTCCAGGTAAACTTGCAGATTGTTCAGAAAAAAACCCTGAACTTTGTGAAATCTTCCTTGTCGAAGGGGACTCTGCAGGTGGTTCGGCAAAAGGTGGTAGAGATAGACGTTTCCAAGCGATTTTACCGCTTCGTGGTAAAATCTTAAACGTTGAAAAGGCACGTATTAACAGAGTTTTAGAAAACGAAGAAATTAAAGCAATGATAACTGCTTTCGGTGCAGGCATGACGGATAATTTTGATATCACTAAGTTAAGATACGATAGAATTATCTGTATGACCGACGCGGACGTTGACGGTTCACACATTAGAATACTTTTATTAACTTTCTTCTTTAGATTTATGCGCCCACTTGTTGAACAAGGGCACGTATATATCGCTCAACCACCGCTTTACAAGGCGTCAAAGGGTAAAGTTGATAAATATCTTTACTCGGATGAACAACTCGCTCAGTACCTTGCTGAAAACGGCAAATGCGACGTTCAACGCTATAAAGGTCTTGGCGAAATGGACCCAGTTCAACTTTGGGAAACCACTATGAACCCTGAAACCAGAACGCTTTTACGTGTTTCAATGAAAGACGCTGTTGAGGCTAATGAAATGTTCACGCTTTTAATGGGTGAAAAACCTGAACTTCGCAGACAGTTTATCGAAGATAACGCTGAATTTGCAAAACAATTAGATTTAGATATTTAAGGGGAGTGAAAGATGGCTAAAAAAGAAGCGAGCCCGGAACTTACCGCGGCATTTAAAGAAACCCTTTCAAAAACCAAAATTATTAATATTGAAGTAGAAGAAGAATTGCGTAAATCCTTTATGTCATACGCTATGGCAGTTAACGTTTCAAGAGCGATACCTGACGTAAGGGACGGGCTTAAACCTGTTCACAGAAGAATTCTTTACGCTATGCACGAACTTGGTTTAACGCACGATAAAGGCTTTAAAAAGTGTGCTAAAATCGTCGGTGAAGTGCTCGGTAAATTCCACCCACACGGTGATAGTTCAGTTTACGACGCTTTGGTTAGACTTGCGCAAGATTTTTCTATTAATTTCCCACTTGTAGACGGGCACGGTAACTTCGGTTCGGTCGACGGGGACCCAGCGGCTGCATATCGTTATACCGAAGCAAGACTTTCTAAACTTTCACAAGAAATGCTCCGTGAAATTGAAAAGGAAACGGTAGATTTTTACCCTAACTTCGACGATACGGAAATGCAACCTGTTGTTTTACCATCACGTTTTCCTAACGTATTAGTTAACGGTGCTGACGGTATAGCGGTTGGTATGGCAACTAATATTCCACCACACAATTTGGCTGAATGTATCGACGGTTGCGTTGCTATTTTAGATAATCCTGAAATTACGCCTGACGAACTTATGGAATTTATTCCTGCGCCTGATTTCCCAACCTGTGCTGTTATTATGGGTAGAGCTGGCATTAAGCAAGCGTATAGAACGGGCCGTGGCGGTTTGGTTTTAAGAGCAAAAACTGAAATTGAAGACTTTGCTAACGGCACAAGAGAAAGAATTGTCGTTACTGAACTTCCTTATCAAGTAAATAAAGCGCTTTTAATTAAAACGATGGCTGATTACGTTAAAGATAAGAAACTTGAAGGTATTTCAGACATTAAGGACGAATCCGATAGACACGGTATGCGTATCGTTATCGATATAAAGAAAGACGCTAACGCACAAGTCGTGTTAAATTCGTTGTTTAAGCACACTAATTTACAAGTAAAAGTGGGTATAATTATGCTCGTACTTGTAAACGGTGAGCCTAAAGTATGTTCGTTAAGAGAGATTTTAGATAATTATATCGCTCATCAAATGCAAGTGATTACTCGTAGAACGCGTTATGACTTAACTAAAATGCTTGAGCGTGAACATATCTTAAAAGGTTTAGTTATTGCTCTTAACAATATTGATGAAGTAATAAATATTATTCGTAGTTCAAAAGACAAGTACGAAGCAACTGATAAACTTATTTCAACCTTTGAACTTTCAGATAAACAAGCAAATGCAATTTTGGAAATGAGATTGCAACGCTTAACTTCTTTAGAAGTTGAAAAATTAAAAGATGAACTTGCTGAATTAGAAATTTCTATTAAAGATTTACAAGATATTTTGGCTAACGAACAACGCGTTAGAGATATCGTTAAGGCTGACCTTTTAACCGTTAAAGAAAAATATGCAAGCCCAAGAAAATCTGAACTTTCATACGATTACGGTGAAATTGATATTGCCGACCTTATTGAAAAGCAAGATATCGTTATTTCAATGACGCATATGGGTTACGTTAAACGTATTCCTGTATCCGAATACAAATCGCAACGCCGTGGTGGTAAAGGCATTATCGCTCACAAGCCGAAAGAAGAAGATTTCGTTGAAAATATGTACGTTTCTTCAACGCACGACGATATATTATTCTTTACGAACTTTGGTAAAGTTTACAGCATTAAAGGTTATGAAATTCCTGAAGCGCAAAGAATTGCTCGTGGTAGGGCAATAGTTAACCTTATTCAATTATCGCAAGGCGAAAAGGTTGAAGCGTTAATTCCTATTTCAGACGAAATGAAAGCCGACTTCAAGGTTAAAGAAGAAAATGGCGAAGAGGTTCCGTGCATTATTATGGCAACCAAGAACGGTCTTATTAAAAAGACTTCTATTGCTGAATTTGAAAGCATTAGAAAGGTTGGTAAGATTGCAATTTCAATCGTTGATGGTGACGAACTTATTTCCGTTGGCTTAACCAAGGGTGAAGATGAAATTATTATTGCATCACACGACGGTAAATGTATTAGATTTAGCGAAAAAGACGTTCGTCCTATGGGTAGAGATACGCGTGGTGTTAAGAGTATGGAATTATCGTCTACTGACTATATCGTTGATATGCTCGTAGTTGATAAAGATAAAGAAATCATCACTATGTCGGAAAACGGCTATGGTAAGCGTTCTTCGCTTGAAGATTATAGATTACAACAACGTGCTGGTAAAGGTATTAAGGCAGGCGTGTTTAACGAACAAACGGGTAAACTTGCTAACCTTAAACAAGTTTCTGATGAAGAAGACGTTATGTGTATTGCTGATAACGGCACGATTATTAGAATTCACGCTAATGAAATTAGCCGAATCGGTCGTGATACGAAAGGCGTTCATATTATGAGATTAAATTCGGGCAAAATTGCAACGATTGCTATTACACCTGCAAGCAAGGATGAAGAATTTGATGAAGAAAATCCTGACGGCGTAGAAAGCGCTGTAGTTAATGAAAGTGCTGACAATGAATAATTAACAATAAAAGCCACCGAATTATCGGTGGCTTTTAAATTGATTTATAGATAAAATATTTATTAAAATGCAACAAAAAAGACCGTAAAAATACGGTCTAAATCGGTAATTATAAATTACGCTCTTTCTACTTTGCCACTTTTTAAGCAACGTGCACAAACGTATTCCGATTTAACGGTGCCATCAGCCTTTTTAACGTTAACTTTTTGTAAGTTAGCATTAAAAGAAACCGGAGTCTTTCTGTTAGAATGGCTAACCAAGTTACCGGATAATTTACCTTTACCACATACGCTACATACTCTGCTCATAAGAACACCTCCATTAAGGCGAAATAATTTTAACTATAATACTCTAACATAATTTGCCGAAAAATGCAACGATTTTTTAGTGTTTTTATAAAAATAT
>JAGCMG010000055.1 GCA_017646555.1 Clostridia bacterium
ATAGACAAGAAGAATTAAAGGCAAACGCAGCGTTAAAAAAGGAACTTGATGGTAAAGAAGTTACCGTTACCGTTAAAACGGGTGAAAACGGCAAGTTCTTCGGCTCTGTAACTAATAAGGAAGTTGCTGAAAGATTTACCGAAATGGGCTATAACATTGATAAAAAGAAAATCAATATTCCAGCAATTAAGGCAGTGGGCACTTACCCTGCTACTATTAGAATTAGCGCAGAAGAAACGGCTAAAATAACCGTTATCGTTAAGGCTTAATTATTAAATAAACACAAACACGGCGTGGTATGTACCACGCCGTTTTAATTTTTATTTATTTTTTATTTCTTTAACGAAGTCTGCAATAATATCTAACGCTTTTTTCAAATTATCCATTGAATACGCGTACGAACACCTTATACAATACTTACCACTTTCGCCAAAAGCACTACCGGGAACAACTGCCACTCTTTTTTCTTTTAAGAGTTTTTCAGCAAATTCTTCACCAGTCATATTGAGCGATTTTATACTTGGGAATATGTAAAACGCACCTTTAGGCTCAAAACACTCAAGCCCCATACTCTTAAACGCGTGATACATAAACTTTCTACGCTTATCGTATTCTTCTTTCATGAATTCTACGGTTTGGTAGTTATCTTGCTTGCCCGTTTTAAGCGCTGAAAGCGCTGCGTATTGCGAAAAAATAGGCGCGCAAATTATTGAATATTGATGAATTTTTAATATAGCGTTTAAAATTTCTTCAGGCGCGCAAACGAAACCTATTCGCCAACCGGTCATTGCAAAACTCTTTGAAAAACCACTTATTAACACTACTCTACCGTCAAGTTCAGCAAAAGACGCGATAGAAGTAAACTTTTCGCCGTAATAAAGTTCGGCGTAAATTTCGTCAGCGATAACTAAAAGGTCGTGTTTAATAATGATAGGAATAATTTTTTCAATATATTCCTTTTCCATAATACCACCAGTCGGATTGTTTGGGTATGGGAATATAATTGCTTTAGTTTTTTCGGTAATAACGCTTTCAAGTGTTTCTGGGGTAAGTTTAAAACCGTTAGCGCCGTCACACGGAACGGAAACGGGCGTACCACCACAAAGTTCAACGCAAGGCCCGTAAGAAACGTAACTTGGGTCAGGAATTAAAATTTCATCACCGATATCGGTTATCGCTCTTAAAGTAGCGTCGATAGCCTCACTTGCGCCGACGGTTATAACCATTTCATCAGCACCGAAAGACACCGAAAAGCGCGATTTAAGATAGGAAGAAATTTCTTCCCTTAAAGCAGGCAAACCGCGGTTAGAAGTATACTGCGTAAAACCTTTTTTAATAGAAGTTATACCAGCGTCTCTTATTTCCCACGGGGTTATAAAGTCAGGCTCACCAACGCCTAACGAAATAATATCTTTTTCACGCGCAACGATATCGAAAAACTTTCTAATACCACTTGGTTTTATACTGCGCGCTGTTTTGCTAACGAAGTCTCTCATTAAAGAATACACTGCCTTTCGATGGTAACCTTTTTGCAAACTTGACCTTCGATTTTATACTTTTTCAAGATAAAGTGCGTCGAAACGCTAATAACGCCGTCTAACACGCCTAATTTTTCCGATACGAAACGGCTAACGTCCGTTATGTTTTTGCCCGTAACAAATACCGCTAAATCAAAGTTACCACTCATTAAATATAAACTTTTTACTTCGTTAAAAGTAGAAAGTTCGTCGGCAAACGCGTCGAAACCTTTTAATTTTTGTGGAACAACTTTAACTTCAATAAGCGCTTCAACGGAATTTTCTTCCAACGCTTCGGTATTTAAAATTGCTGAATATTTAACGATAATACCTTTATCTTCAAGTTCAGCGATTTTTTTAGAAACTTCCTTTTCCGTGCTGTCTGTTAAAACGGCAAGCGTTGCAATATCGTATCTTGCGTTTTCTTGTAAAAGTTTAATTAAAGCGTTGGCGAGTTTATCCATACCATTACCCCTTTATGTACTGTTATTTATATTATTTTATATTAACTATCGGCTAAAAGTCAACACAATTATTGATTTTTAACTTTTTTTATGCTACAATTTTAAAAAAAGAACGGTAAATTATGGTTAAAATTTGGGCTAAACTTATTAAAGACGATAAAATTTTAAAAAGTTACGTGTTTGAAAAAAACGACGATATCGATTATTCGTTATTTTTTGAGTATTTATCAGATATTACTTATAATCTTGATATCCCTACTCCAGTTTTAATAAAAACGCATATTTTTAATTATGCAAAATACAACTACGTACGCTTTACTAAATCCGACTTTGTTGAAAGCATTACTTTTGATAAATTAGTGCTTGAAAATATTGCCGATAAATAGTTTTTGCACGCGTTTGACACTTAACGGTTGTGCGAAATACGACCAAACTATAAATTTAAGGGGGGTTTTATGAAAAAAATTATTACTCTACTTTTAATCACTATGATATCTTGCATGACGCTTGCTTTTAGTGGATTTTCCACTCATAAAAGTAGCGTGGTTAGCGCCGACACCGTAACTGACGGCGTTGACGTTTACTTTATTGCAGGGCAGTCAAACGCAGCAGGATATTCTGACTTTTACCGAAACGATTTACAAACCTTAAACCTTTCGGGCGAGTGGCTTGCTAAAGCGAAAACGGGAATTTACACCAACGGATTTCAAAACGTATTGTATTTTGGACACGCGCTTGACGGCGGTAATGTTAACGGTGGTAACCGTGTTGAAACTTTAACGCCTGTTAAGGCAGGACTTGGTGGCGTTGCCGTAAGAGAAATCGGTGCAGAACTTGGTATGGCTGAATATTTTAGCAAACATTACGGCGCCGGTACTGAAAATCCTAACAAGAAAGTAGTTATAATTAAATACGCCGTTGGCGCATCTTCATTAGTAGGTCGTATAGACAATGAGGGTAGGTCAAATTGGGGTGCATGGTTAACGCCTTCATACGCAAGTCAAAGCAAGTACACGATAACGGGTAGTGGGCAAAACTTATATGAAAACTTTATTGGTAAACCAAGTGACAATTATACTTCAGGTTTAGTTTATAGAGCGCTTAACGCCATTAAAAATGCCGGCTATAACAACGTTAATCTTAAAGGGCTTTATTGGTCGCAAGGTGAGGCTGAATGTACTAATGAAGATAAACACGACCACGAACCGGCTTTAAGAGCATTAATTAAAGACGTTAGAACGGATTTGGGAACAATTTCTTCTAAATTTATGGCAAATAATTCTTCAACGAATATAAGTGGCGCAAGTGATTTAGATTTTATAATTTCTGAAATTGCGACGACTTTTGCTGGTGGAACGAGGGCGTTCGACGGATATTCTAATTGGTACAATATGAGAGCGGTTGTTCAAGGGCAAGAAGCCGTGGCTAATAGTACCGAAAACACTTACTTTTTGCCGACTGATAATTATACTATGGTTGATGGCTCGGCAAATATGGATAATAAAACGGAAAACGGCGTTTCATACTGTGGCGATAAATATCACTATAGCGGTTCTGATATGCTTGAAATCGGTAACGAAGTTGGTAGAACTTTTTATGCGGTAAATAACAATGCAAGCACTTCGGCAAAAATTACCGTAAATTCGATAACCAACGACGACGGGCAACCTATGCAAATTAGCGAAGTAAAGAAAATTTCGTTAGTGGCAGGTAAAATTTATACGGCGGACGTCGTAAACGGCGTGGCAAACTTTACAAATCTTCCTATAGGTACTTATGAAATCGTTGCAGAAGGTTTTGAACAAGTAAATAGTGATTTTGAACTTATTGAAAATCAAAAGATTGATACTAAAACCAGCGCAATAGCGACGGCTACAATTGATTTATACCAAACGCCGATAGTGTTAGATAGAGATGCATTGAATAGGTTTGGCGCAAAAACCGACCCTGTACACGGTTTAACTTTAAGAGTAAGAAATGCTCCCGCTGCAGTAATGATAAAGGATGGCGCAAAGGGTGTAGCGTTTAAGTATAACTACAATAATAGTGATACTTCAACTTATTTCCCTGCTGTAAGCGCTGTTGATAGCGACGGCACGTACGTAAACGTTCAATTATGCCATTGGAAAAATGCATTAAGTTTTAAAATTTATCTTGGTAGCAAGAACAAGAGTTTTTCTATATCTACTGTGAAAGGTTTTTCAACGATGGATATTTGCGTTTATTTTGAAGGCACTTCGCTTTATATGTCGGCTAAAAATATTTATGCAAATAACGAAAAAAAATCAGACGTTGCGTATAGCCTTGACTTAAATACTATGGAAACAACTTTTAGTGGCGTAGCGCACATTGGTTTTTCATACAGTAGTGGCGCAGGCGTTGACCTTGACGGAAAAGGCACCGCTGAACATTGGAATATCTTTGATATTGAGCCGATTATGAAAACTCAAAGTGCTAATAAATCTGCAGTTGAACTTACTATAGTCGGTAAAAATATTCGTGGTGTAAACGGTGTTTCGGATGCAAATCTTAACGGAAAGACGGCGATTTTATCGTCAGCCGGTGGCTTATATAATTACGAAGCCGTTATAAGCGAAGGCAAGGCGTCGTTTGCAAACGTTCCTTTTGGTAATTACGAATTAACGGTTGATAACGGTAATTATATCGGTTTAGAAAAAGTACGCGTTGCAACGGCTATTCATAAAGAAAAAGTAAGAGCAAACTCTAAAATTTTTGAAAATAACGTTGCTGGTTCTGGGATTACATTAAACGGCGATATGAATTTTAGGGACCAAGGAAGTAGTCACGTACTTTTCTCTAATCATTTATATCAAAAAATAACGTATGCCGAAGCAATTTTTAACGTTGATTTAAACGGTAGCAATAAAGAAGATTTTATTATGGGCTTTACTGCTAAAAATAGCGCTGGTTCACTTATTTATTTTGGTTTAAGATACGTAACTGCAAATCTTCTAAACCCAAATAATGGTAACCCTGAATACATAAAACCGAACACTAATGAGTGGCAAACGAGAGTTCAAAACGGTGAGGGCTGGACTAAACAATATATCAACGGTTTTGATAATCAAACTAAAGTTAGTATTAAAATTAAAGTTTGGATTGATAACGGCACGATAACGCTTGTCGCTTGTAATCCTAATACTGATGAGGAAATTTCTACAAGAACACAAAAAACTAACGGATATACCACGATTGTATCCTTATTTAAGCAAAACGATTTGAAAGTCGTAAAAGTTACGGGATTAAAGATTGGCGATAGTATGCCGTCTGGCGAGTTCGTTGAAGATAATTGGGTTAAAGAGCCCGTTATAACATTTGACGAAAATGAAAATTTAGGTGGTGGCGACGGCGACAACGAAAATTTAGGTGGTGGTGATAACGGTAATAACGATAACACCGACAACGAAAATTTAGGCGGTGGCGATAACGGCAATAACGATAACACCGACAACGAAAATACTAACAACAACGAAAACGACACGAATAACGGTGCTGTTAATCAAGGAATTTCTTGCACAATGAGCGCTGGCGAAGAATATTTAATATTAACTATCTTTGCTTTTATAGGAATATTCCTTTTATTAGTTAGAAAAAGAAAATTTACAAACTAAATAAATGCCTAAATTAAAAAGCCACGCGTTCTGCGTGGCTTTTTTAGTTTTTATTAAAATTTTATTCGATATTAGGAAGTTTATTGAGTGCTACTGCAATTTCTTCATCAGTCGGGGTGTAATCGTTCATAACGCCGTTATGGAATTTTTCATAAGCGTACATATCAAAATAACCCGTACCCGTAAGACCGAAAAGAATAGTTTTTTCTTCGCCCGTTTCAATGCACTTTTTAGCCTCGTCAATAGCAATGCGAATTGCGTGTGAACTTTCAGGCGCTGGTAAAATACCTTCTACCCTTGCAAAATATTCGGCAGCCTCGAACACTTCCGTTTGTTTTACGGTAACGGCCTCCATTAAGCCTTGGTCGTAAAGTTCAGATAAAACTGGGTTCATACCGTGATATCTTAAACCACCAGCGTGGCTTGGTGCAGGCATATACCCACTACCTAATGTATACATTTTTGCAAGTGGACAAACTTTACCGGTATCACAATAATCATAAGCGTATTTACCACGACTGAGTGACGGACAACTTTCAGGCTCAACGGCGATAAAACGGTAAGATTTTTGACCACGAAGTTGTTCGCCCATAAACGGTGAAATAAGACCGCCAAGGTTAGAACCACCACCTGCGCAACCGATAATAATATCAGGTTTAATGCCATATTTATCCATAGCCGTTTTACATTCTAAACCGATTACCGATTGATGTAATAAAACTTGATTAAGTACGCTACCTAATACATAGCGGTAACCGTCTTTATTCATAGCCGATTCAACAGCCTCCGATATAGCACAACCAAGTGAACCGTTGGTATCAGGGAATTCTTCCAAAATTTTTCTACCAACTTCCGTAGTCGTTGACGGCGACGGTGTTACCGACGCACCGTAAGTACGCATAACTTCTCTACGGAACGGTTTTTGTTCGTAAGAACATTTAACCATAAACACGTTACAGTCAAGCCCAAAATACGAACACGCCATAGAAAGTGCCGTACCCCATTGACCTGCGCCCGTTTCGGTAGTAACGCCTTTTAAGCCTTGTTCTTTAGCGTAATACGCTTGTGCAATAGCCGAATTTAATTTATGGCTACCACTAGTGTTATTGCCTTCAAACTTGTAGTAAATTTTAGCAGGCGTTCCTAATTTTTTCTCTAAACAATACGCGCGAACAAGTGGGGACGGACGGAACATTTTATAAAAATCACGAATTTCTTGTGGGATTGATATGTATGCGTTGGTATCGTCAAGTTCTTGTTCAACTAATTCGTCACAAAATACTTTTTGAAGCGCTTCTTTTGTAATAGGCTTTTTAGTGATAGGGTCTAAAAGAGGTGCAGGTTTAACTTTCATATCTGCACGCACGTTATACCAATCTTTTGGCATTTCGTGTTCTTCTAAATAAATTTTATAAGGTATTTTAGTTTTTTCCATAGTAAACTCCTTAACTTAAAAGTAAAAACGCCCCGTAAGCATAGTTGATGCTTATGGGACGATTGTTAACCGTGTTGCCACCCATATTCGCCGTAAAAACGGCCTTTGTGCGATACTATCATATCGCTTCCCTTTAACGCGGGATTGCGTCAGAAACTACTTTTTATTCGCCCCTGCCCTCAACGGCCCATTCACGAAAAAAGTGCTGTTTTCTTACACCAACCGAAAACTCTCTGCAAGCGCTAACCTTTCGCTACTATTCCGTATCAACGGTTTATACATAAAGATTAACACTCTTTAATCAATTTGTCAACGGTTTGACGGATTTTTTTTATTACATTAAAAATTCGCCTTCCGTTCCTTTTACTACTCTAAAAATTTTCATTTCTTTTAGTGTGGTTGCGCTGATATAAACATAAAAAGTTTCGTTGTTTTCGCGACAAACGAATTCATAGCAAAGTTCTTCAGCCGTTTCGCCTACCGGTATTACGGCTAAGCGCGATTTTTCGACCTGTAAACTTTTAGAAACTTTTTGTCTTGCTTGACTTTCAGTTTTACTTGCATTTTCTAAATTTCGCGAAGTATGATTGATATAATAATCAAACGCCTCAAAACCGACAACATTGCCGTCACTCTTAGAAATTTTAACTTTTACAAGGTCAGAATAAATCGGAATATCACCAATCGAATACGCTAAATTTAAGGTTATAAAATCTTCAGTTTCTATCTTCCAAACAGGCATAGGGCTTTCAATCCCTGCTCCTAAACAAAATTCAATAGCCGTTTTTTCAGCGTCTATTTCGACATTTTCACTTGATTTGGTTGAATTTGACGATACCGTTAATAGTAAAAGCCTACCACCTTGTTCACTCACTTGCGCGTAAAGATTGCCGATTGACGCGTCAGTACTAAATGCATAGCCGTTGATTTTTCCTGCCGTTTTACCAAGGTAGTTTAGCGATTTAACTCCTAAACTGTCAAGTGATTTAATTAGTTTTTCTTTCGCCTCGTTTTCGGTTAGTTTTTCGCCTAAATCAAATTTTATTTCACGGCTTTCTCTGCCGTCCGAAAACGGACCGTCGTAGATAAGTTCGGGAAAACTTACCGAAAGGTTTTCAAGTTCGTCAAAACCTGCAACGATTTTCGATAACCCCTTTGAAGATGAAAAATTTATTTCATCCACACTTGAATTATTAAGAGTTTGCTTTAATCTTATAATAGCGTTTTTTAAGACGATAAAATTATCTTTATCTTCATTAGATAAATCTTGTCCTAAGGCTATTTTATTACTTAAATATTTGCTAAAATCCCCCACTTGATTAACTAACTTTGCCGTACTAAACTTAGATTCGTCGCGAAGTGGCAATTCTTGCAAATCGTTTTCGGCTTTTTCTGCATTGATTGCTATATCGGTTAAATATTTTTGTCCGTTTGCGTAATCGTTAGACGCTGAAAATTTAGCCATATTAAGTTCAATGTTTTCAACGCTCTCAACCGTTCCTATATAAGCGCGTTTATATACTGCGTCTAACTCTCTTTCAAGCGCTACCGTCTTTAATTGCGACGCTGTAAAAAATGCAGTTACTGCCGTAAGCGCCGTTACTAAAAACGCTACCAAAATCAATAAGCCACGCTTTTTACCCTGCTTTTTAGTGGTGTTTTCGTTGCTTTTTTGTTCGGTGTGGTCAACTTTCACAGCACCGTTCTCATTGAAAATCGCCTTTTCCACAGCAGAATTTTTTTGTTTTACTTTATTTTCTTGCATAATCTCTCCTTATATAGCAAATACGTGTTCGCCTATAACGACGGTAGTTTGGCGTGAAAAAATCCAACTACTAGTCGCTATTTTCGGGTTGTAATAATAGAGAGCCCCGTAACTTGGGTCCCAACCGTTCATAGCATCTTGCGCAGCGTTTTTAGCCGTTTGGTTAGGCGTTAAATTTATTTGTCCATCCGATACGCAAGTGAACGCGTACTTTTGATAAATTACCCCCGACATACTGTTAGGAAAAGACGAACTTTTAATTCTATTTAAAACGACTGCGCCGACGGCAACTTGTCCTTGATACGGCTCGCCACGAGCCTCGGCGTAAATAAGTTTTGCTAATAGGTTAATATCGGCAGAAGAATACCCACCCCCACCGTTTGAACTTGAACTGCTACCCGAACTCATCCCTAACGCCTTTAAAGTTTTAGCGCCGACTATACCGTCTGCCGTAAGGTTATTTTTGCGCTGAAAATATTTGACGGCTGAAAGAGTTTTCGCACCGAAAATACCATCAATAGCGCCCGTGTAATAGCCCCAATTTTTTAATTTTTTTTGCATAGTTTTAACCGTTTCGCCACGGCTACCCTGTTTAAGAACTAACGCGTAAGCGCTAACGGGCTTATTAGATGCAATACTGCTTGTTACGGCAAATAGCGCCGTAAACGCTATAACCATTAATATAAATAAACATACCGTTTTTTTCATTATTTCTCCTTAATAAAATAATCGCGGAATATTTCCACAAGTTTACTTTCTTTTTTTTCCGTATTTATTACCCACTTTTTGTCCGTCGAAAAGAATAATTTTTCGTTTTCACTACAAGCGCCAAGCCCTAAAACGATACTAAGCGAATATTCGTTTTCATTAAAGCCCCCACTCACTTTAACGCCGTATACATACCCTTTTGAAAACAATGCGTTAACGCACGCGTTTTTTATTCCCTTATAATGCTCGCTGAAAAATTCGCCAAGCGATGCTTTATCAATAGAACTTGTATAGCGTGACAAATACGCGATAACTGAACTTTTCGCTTGATTTAACGCCTCTTTATCATAAGCGCTATCGGAATTTGCTAAAAAAGTTATAGTAAATAACGCCTTTTCTTGATTAGAATTAAAAATCGACGGTGCAATACTTAAAATTATTATGGCTAATAAAAAAACGATTATGCAAAAACGCTTCATAATTTTTCACCTCTTTTACTTTTTTGACATTTATGCAAAAATTTATACCTTAAAATCAAAATTATAGATTATTTTTGCACAAAATAAATTTAAATAAAATATGTAATTTTTGCCATTTTTCGTTATTTTTAGCCAATTTTACAATATTTTTCAAAATTCGATTATTTCCGTCAAAATTATTTTTTATTTTGTACAAAATTTGATTGACATTTAAATTTTTTGTTGTAAAATAAATTATGCAACACATAAAAGCGTAAGGAGACGGCGTATGCAAAAACGAAGAGTGTTTTTATTACAAGAAAGTGCTAAAACCAACGAAGAACTTAAAAAGAATTTTGCGCTATCAGGTGAGTTTGAAGTGGTAGGCACTGCCACCGACGGTTTAACCGGCTTAAAACTTATCGAAGAAAAGAAACCGGGGTTTGTAGTAATGGAATTAGTTTTACCAGGCTACGACGGATTGTTTTTAATTGATAAAATTAACGCGATGGGGCTTGATATAAAAATTATCGTACTAAGCGTACTTTCGCGCGACGACGTCGTTCAAAACGCAATAAACCGTGGCGCATCTTATTATTTAGTTAAACCTATCAATTTCAGCGTGTTAAAAGAAAGGCTTGCCGAACTTGACCGTGCAACCGACGAAAAAGGTATGATTTTTGGTAAAACTAAAAAGATTTCTTTAGAAGAAAAGATTAGTCGAATTTTTATCAACGTGGGAATTCCACCACATATTAAAGGTTATTCGTATTTAAGAGAGGGCGTTAAAATGGCAGTTGACGACCCAGATATTATCAACAACATAACGAAGAAACTCTACCCTATGATAGGCGAAAAGTATTTAACCACGGCGTCAAAAGTTGAGCGCGCTATTCGCCACGCGATTGAAGTTGCTTGGAATAGGGGTAGAATTGAAAACCTTAACAGTATTTTAGGAGTACGCGCATATTTGGGCGCTGAAAAACCGACTAACGGCGAATTTATTGCACTTGTTGCCGATAAGATGTTGCTTGAGGGTGAATAAAAAATATTAATTTGCTAATAAAAATAGCGTTCGGAGCCATCCGAACGCTATTATTTTTTAATTTTTTGGTGTTTTAGACAAAAAAATTATCAAAATTTTAATAAAAAACGAAAAAAGTTTTTAAAAACTGTTTACAAAAGCGCGTCTTACTATTATTATATATGGGAAGAAAACGACGAATTAAAAATTAAACGCGTTTTTTGATAATGATACGAAAAAAGGGGAGGCAGTATGAGCGATTATATTAAATGCCCAAGATGTGAACTTAATTATATTCACAAGGACCAACAATATTGCGAAATTTGTAAAGCAGAATTAGGATTAGGGCCCGAACTCGTCTTTGCTGTAGAAAAAGAAAAGGAAGAGCGTTTTAAACTTTGCCCTATTTGCAAACAAGTAAATATTCCTGAAGATGAAGAAATGTGCGATAAATGTCGCGAAAATATCGACTTTAAGGACGACCAAATCGACTACGATAACTACGAAGGCTGGAAGTCTTACGTGAACGACGACGAAGAAGACGAGGAAGAAGAAACGGGTGAAGAAATTTCTTTCGACGAACTTGAGGAAGAAGAAGAT
>JAGCMG010000056.1 GCA_017646555.1 Clostridia bacterium
AAGGGTTTGTTCTTTCATGTTAGCGAACATTTCAGGAGTCATAACGCCTAAAACTGCTAAACCTTCACCAGTTACAAGTGGGTCGCCCTTTTCGTCGTTTTTGAAAGTACATTCAACGTAACCACCGTAGATTACAGTACCGTCTTTAATGTATTCACCGTATCTTCTTACAAAACTACCAGTTGCTACTAAACGACAAATAACTTCAAGACCATTACCACCTTGTGCTTTACCAAAGTTTTCAGCAGGAAGAACTTCCATAGTAGCGTTGTCGATATCAGCGCTTACGTAGTGGGTTTTGATGCCTGCTTTCTTTAATAATTCAAAGTACATAATTGAAGTTTGAAGATTTGCTTTACCGATACCTGCGATAGTAAGACCAACAGAGTTTTCACCTGGGTCGAACACACCGTCTTTACCAGTACAATCATCTTTAAACTTTAATAAAACGTTGCCGTTTTCAAGTTTGTATACGTCTTTAGTTTTGCCAGAATAAATTTTTTCCATAATATTTCTCCGTGAAATAAATTTTTCATATTTATTTTACACTTTTTCTTGCAATTTGTAAACGATATTAAAATATTTTTTTAACTTTTTTTATTAGTCGCCGATTTTTTTGAATTCGTACGGCTTTTTTGAGTTATCAAGACGATATTTCACGAAATTTACGCTCAATTCTTCAGGGTTATCCCAAATAGGGTCAACTAACATAAATTCGCCGTTACCGATAGAATACGCACCCATATTACCTAATGGGAAATATATACCGTTACTACCGTTAATTTCTTCCCCGATATCTTTTGCCGTTAAAACTTTACCCGTAAAGTTATCGTACCCTAAAAGTTTTTCTTCCTTGGCTTTTTTACAGCCGTCTATTACGAATAAGTCGTAGTTAGGATAAATTTCCTTTTTGCCCCTATAAACGAAAACGAAATAGTCGCCCGTGTATTCGTCGTATTCTAAATTTTGTATACCGTAAGAAGTATTACCCGTAAAGAAGAAGTGTGTGTTTCTTGGTTCTTTCGGGCCTATTCTATGCATTGCCATTTGATTTAACGGCTTTGCAATTTCCCAAAAGTTTTCGTGGTCGTATTGTAAGATAACTTGATAGTCGTTATCCGTTCTTTCGTTATCCGAATAAACACCGTAACAAACCGATAAATAGTACTTATCGTCGTCGCTACCAAAATCTTTACCTATGGTAAGCCCGTCTATACCCGAACAACCGTGAATATGGCTTACCGTTTTTCCGTTATTAACCGTTTCCCCTTTATAATCGTCAACTACCTTTTTAAGATAAACGGCGCGCATTATTCCATCTTTTTCAGCGTCCATACCGATACGGTCGATTTTATCCACGTCGAAAATAGCAATATAAAACGCGTCTTCTAAATTTTCAACGCTAACGCCTTCGTTCGCTAATATACCCCTACCGATTTCGTCGTTTTTATATTCAAGCGAACAGTAAACCTTGCCGTCGGCATCACAAAAATCCATACAACCTAAATGCCCGATAATGTTTTCTACCGAGCCTATAATATTTCCTTGCAAGTCCGTTTTAACAAACTTGGTCGTGAAAGAAAAGTATGCGTATTCTCTTTTTGTATCAATGCACGCGCCTTGACAGTGGCACTTTCCCCATTTACCTGAATATATGTTATTTGGAATTTTTTCGTTATACATAATTTTATGCTTTAACCTCCGATTTATCAAATTTTTCTATTGAATTTATTTCTCTTTCAAAACTTAATCGCCAACCGCCTTTAATCCAGCGCACGAAATATAAAACACCACGGAAAACTTCGTCTACAGCAAAGCCTAACCAAAACGCGATAAGCCCTGCGTTTGCCCAACCGAAGCAGTTCTTAAACAAGAACATTAACGCCGTTCCAAGCCCTACCGCGAACGCCCAGCAGGACAAGATTGACACTACCGTTGTATATCTAACGTCACCCGTAGCGTTAAGCCCATATTGTCCCATATGGTTCATACCACGGCCGAGTTCAACGATTATATCTATCCAAACGATTGAAGTTGACAACGCCAAAATTTCTGGTCCGTTAGGCATGCTTTGAGTAAACATATACTTTATAAGCGTAGGTCCACCAACAGCGAAAATTAACGAAAATACGAAGTTTGAGAAAATTACTATTCGCATGTTTTGGCGGTGCATCTTATCTGCTTTATCCAAGTCGCCCATACCACATATTCTACCTACCATAATAGAATTTGCTTGACCTATCGACCAACCGAATAAATAAACGAAATACACTAATTGAGATACGTAACTTTTAGCAAGCAACGCGCTCGTCCCTAAAAAACTTGCGCAAACCGAACCCGTAATCGTTGAAGAAATCGTATAAGAAATTGCCGCAATCGTAGCAGGCGCACCGATTTTAAAGATATTTTTAAGCCATTTGAAAGATATTCTAAAATCAAACGGCAATTTTTTAATTTTGAACACTATAACTACTATCGCTATATATGCCGTGTTAGATACTGCCGGAGCAAAAATATAAATCCATTCTGGCGCAACAGATAAAGGAATTTTTATCCAGTACATTAATATTGCTTGCACGCTTGCTGAAACCGTACTCGTTACGAAAGTACAAATCATGCCGATTTTCGTGTAACCGTAAACGCGTAGCGCGGCTGTAAGCGCGCGCAACCAAAACTGACAGGTTAAATCTATCATATGGTAGCGAAAGTAAGTTATACAAACGGATTGTTTATCTATCGTTAATTCCCCTAACCCGACAAATCCCAATAGTGGTTTAGCAAAGATTGCTAAAATAGCCGAGCATATCGCCGTCATAAGAAATAACCCAATCGTTGCCGTGCCGATAATTTCACCACATTCTTGAGTTTTACGCTTGCCCAAGTAAATACTGAGTATTATCGCCATACCCGTTGACATAAGCGTTAAAACCGTTGCAAACGGGCTTGCTAAATTGTTAGCAATCGTAGTGGCTTCAACCAAATAACCGGATGCGTAATTTGCTGACATTGAAGAACGAATTACACCGATTAAATGCATGCCAACATTTTCAATAAATAAAGGAAGAGCCAGTCCTAAAACCGACAATCTTCCTTTTACATCGTCAATTGATAATAAATTTTTGTCAATTATTTTATTAAGCCACTTCATAATTACACCATTTTTGGCGATTATTTTTGCGTTGTTTTACTAAATTATACAACCTTATAAATTATTGTCAATACTTTTTACAAAATATTTTATAATTTTTTAGTCGTATTTTAATGGTATTTTATAAAATTCTTCGTATTTTGCTTTGACAAGTTCATAATTTTTATCACGCATTAAAGCAGTGTTTTCTTTATCCGTTAAATTTTTGTCAGGATAAATTGCAGGCATTACGTGCACGGTATACTTTTTCTTATGAAAGCCCATTTCGTCGATTTCGTCTAAATCTTCAATCGTGGTAAAAGTTGGAACGACTGGCACGTTTGCTTTTACGGCGTATTTGAACGCGCCGTCTAAAAATGGACGTGGTTTTTTATAATTCCACCAAAGTGCTTTTTCTGGGTAAACTAAAACCGTGTCACCGTTTTTTAAGTATTTATCTATTGCGCGTGATAAGTTCATCATTGTCTTTAAGTTTGATGAAATTGGCAAAGTATCGGCGTACTTTAACAAAAACCCTATTACGCCCGGCATAAAATAGTTACCCTCTCTTATAACGCGATAAAATTTACCTTTTCTTTTTGCCTCTTTTACGGCTTGCCATACTGCTACGTTTTCAAAAATTGAAAAATGATTGGCAGTAACAATCGCGCCACCTTTAACTTTTGCAAGATTTTCAGCGCCGATAACCGTAACCTTAAAATCTTTTACCACTTTTTTTGCGCCGATTTTAGCGATTATATTTGCAAAAAACCTTTTTACTTTTGTCGAAAACTTTTTAAATTCATAGTCTACGTCGTTTGGCATTAAAGTTGTATACGGTGGGTCGATTTCTACGTCAAGGTTAAAAGCGTTACCACCTAACTTTTCGTTTTCTTCTATTCTTTTTAAAACTTCTAAACGCTCAGCGCGTTTAACCTCGTTAATTTTTACCTTTTTCATAATATACCTTACGCTGATATGAATTTTTGTTTGCTATCGGTTATTTCTTTTGCAGTTGTTAATAATTTTTCGTTGCTTTTTAAATCATTTTCCATTTTAACAGCATCGTATAATTGCCTTTTTAACTTTAACTTTGAATATAACTCGGTAAAATACGCATAGTGCCAAAAATGTTCTTCTAAGGTTATTCCTTTATAAAGCCAAGGTTTAGCAAACATATTATAATGTATGAGTTTTATTCCACTATGAACTTCACCCGATACGCTTGGCATAAAATTCCACTCGTCGCCTAAATATTTAACTTTTCCTAAACAAAAAAAGTTTAAATAGTCTTGGTCGGGGGCTACCGTTAAAAAGTTGTATTTTTTAAGCGTTTTAATGAACTTTTCTTCTATTTGCTGGTTTCTAAAACCTTTTAAGTTCATTACTAACACGCCCGAATTAAAATAATCGCCTTTTTTAGTGCCGACAACTTCTTCGGTATAGCGAATAAAAATATCGCTTGATAAAACTACTCTATCACTGACTGCGCCCACTAAATTATCACCTAAATCGACTTCGTATAACTTTGCGATATCGTCTAATAAAACTATATCGGCGTCAATATATATAGCCTTGTCGTATTCAGGAAACGCATTTGCGATAAACATACGATAAAATATTGATACGGTATAATAATCCCTTAAAGTTTTTTCAAGTTCAACTTTATGCTCTTTTATTTTATCGCTTAAATTAACGAAATTTATTTTTAAGTTTTCTTTTTCTTGTCTTAATAAAAGTTCTTTTGAACTATTAGAAAGTTCTTCGCTTAAAACAATAATATTATATAAATATTTATCACTTGAATTCTTTTTAATCGATTCGATAGCGACGCTTAAAAAGGGTGCGTAGTTGTCATCGGAAGAAAAAAACACGGGTATAACTTTTTGATTTTCCATAATTATCTCCTTTTTGCCTAATTATAAAACTCAATTAATTTTAAGCCAAGAGAATTTTAAATATTACTTATCTCAACCTTAAAAATCGCTGACGGGAATTTAAAAATGCAATTCTCGCAAAATGAGAATTGTCTAATTTGGTGTGAGAATTGCTTGATTTAACGCGTTTTTAATGGTATAATAGCCTTATTATGAAAGATATTAAAGAAATCGTTGTAAATAATTTAATAAATTTAAGAAAAAACGCCAAACTTACGCAAATTGAACTTGCTGAAAAAATCGGCTACTCCGATAAGTCGGTTTCGCGTTGGGAACACGGTGAAGTTATGCCAGATATTGAAACGCTTTATAAACTTTCGCTTGTGTATGACGTGCCCGTTGCCGTTTTGTTTGAAGAAACTGTCGATATAAAGAAGGAACAACGCTCTCAAAAGCAAAGCACTAATAAACTTATTATAGCGCTTTTATCGATTATTTCTATTTGGATTATCGCAACGGCAGTTTTCACTTGCCTTAAAACTTTTTTCGGTCTTGTCGCGTGGGAAATTTTTATTTTAGCCGTGCCTTGCTCTTTTTTACTTGGCATCATCTTTTCGGCGCTATGGAGTGGGAAAAAAGTTCTGTTTATTTGCATTTCTGCATTTGTTTGGACGATTATAACTTACTTTTTCTTACAGTTTATTCAATTTAAAATGTGGCTATTATTCGTTATGGGCGTACCTATGCAAATAGCAATACTTTTAATTTATAATCTTCACTCTAATAAAGTAAAAAAACTTAAATAAATTACCCCCCCGTTAATTCGGGGGTTTTTGTTTAACTATTTTTTAATTGTTCATAATACTTTTATAAGTTACGATTATACTTTTAAGGAGTTACTATGAATAATAATGAAGATAAGATTTTTACTATTTCTAAAACGTTAATTAG
>JAGCMG010000057.1 GCA_017646555.1 Clostridia bacterium
CAAATTGCTTATGGTCGTACTCAATCTGCTTTCTCTGACGACGGTCTTGTTATCGGCGCAGGTTAGAAGACCTTGGTAAAGGTTTACGTTCACAAGTTGGTACTATGTACTCAACCAAATTAAAAGGTCCTAGATATCTTGAAATGGCTGAAGGTTACGTAACCAAACTTGCTCTTGATGAAAACGACCAAATTATCGGTTACTCGTTCGTTTCTTTAGGTAAAATGACCGACTTCATCAAAAAGGGTATGACTCCAAACGAAGCATATGAAAAGGCTTCGGGCAAATACGGCAGATTCGATAGCGCTGTTAAGTATATCGATCCGAGAAAGGAATAATAAGGGGGTACGTATCATGGCATTATTTGAAAGTTATGAAAGAAGAATTGATAAAATCAACGTTACTTTGGCTGAATACGGCATCAAAGATTTAGAAGAATGTAAAAAGATTTGCTTAGATAAAGGTATCGACGTTGAAGCAATCGTTAAAGGTATTCAACCAATCGCGTTCGAAAATGCAGTTTGGGCTTATACCGTTGGTACTGCAATCGCTATCAAAACCGGTTGCACCAAAGCAAAAGACGCTGCTAAAAAAATCGGCGTTGGCTTACAAAGTTTCTGCGTTCCAGGCTCAGTTGCTGAACAAAGAAAAGTTGGTTTAGGTCACGGTAACCTTGCATCTATGCTTTTATCGGAAGAAACTAAGTGTTTCTGTTTCTTAGCAGGTCACGAATCTTTCGCTGCTGCAGAAGGCGCTATCGGTATCGCACTTAAAGCAAACAAAGTTAGAAAAGAACCATTAAGAGTAGTTCTTAACGGTTTAGGTAAAGACGCAGCGTTCATCATTTCAAGAATTAACGGCTTTACTTACGTTCAAACCGAATACGACTACTACACCGGTGAATTAAAGGTTATTAAAGAAACCCCATATTCTGACGGCGAAAGAGCAAAGATTAAATGCTACGGCGCTAATGACGTTTCAGAAGGTGTTGCTATCATGAGACACGAAAACGTAGGCGTTTCTATTACCGGTAACTCTACTAACCCTACAAGATTCCAACACCCTGTTGCTGGTACCTATAAAAAATGGGCTATCGATAACGGCGTTGAATACTTCTCAGTAGCATCTGGTGGTGGCACAGGTAGAACTTTACACCCAGATAACATGGCTGCAGGTCCTGCATCTTACGGCTTTACCGATACTTTAGGTCGTATGCACTCTGACGCGCAATTTGCTGGTTCTTCATCAGTTCCTGCTCACGTAGAAATGATGGGACTTATAGGTGCTGGTAACAACCCAATGGTTGGTATGAGCGTTGCTTGTGCAGTTTCTGTTGAAGAAGCAATGAATAAATAATTAGTATTTTACTAATGAATTAAAACTTAAAAGGACTTCTAAATTTTCGTTTAGAAGTCCTTATTTTTTTGCTTAAAAATTTGGTTTTTCGTAGAAAGTTGAATAAGTCAATACGTGCGAAGTTGGAATTGTTTTGGTGTACAGCCCTTTATTTTTTTGAAGGTTTTTATAAAATAACCAGTATCGTTGAATCCACAACGAAAAGCAACGTCAGTTACGGATATATTCGTGGAAAGTAGCATATTTGAAGCCTGCTCAATACGATAATGCGTGAGGTAGTTCATAGGTGTTTGTCGTATGAGTAAAAAGAAAAATTTGCAAAAATAATTTTCGTTCATTCCGATAATTTGCGAAAGAGTTTTAAGTTTTATTTCTTCAGAAAAATGCAATTCAATGTATTCAAGAACTGGTTTGAGTTGATTTATTTTGTCGACCGCATTAGCCGTGTTTTCCGTGTTTTTTGTGTAATATTCTTTTTCTAAAATATATGCAAATAGTCGAGTTAAATTACCGAGTGTAGACATTCTGCAAAAATGTTCCGAGTGGTTATCGCTAAAAGCGGAGAATAGTTCGTGTGCAATTTTGCAAATATCGCTATTTTTTGGTGTGTAGTGTATTAGTGGACGGTAGAAGTTTCGATAAAATAATCTAAAAGGTTCACGCACCGATAGTACGTTAAGTACAAGTTCGTGAAGTTCAAAATTCAAGCATTGATAAGTGCACGAGTCCGAGATTGCGCTATGAAGCGTCCCACCACCAAACAAAATCACGTCCCCAGCAATTGCAGGGATATGCTCACCATTGATTATGAAATCAATGGTACCTTTCGTCACGTAGATAAGTTCCCATTCTTTATGCCAATGAAGTGGCATAGAATACGGTAGATTTTTGCTATCGACAAAATAGTACGCCACGGGGAAATTGAGCGTTCCGTGTTGTTTTTTTTCAATGTAGGAAAAATAATGCATATAATACCTTTTTTCTTTTTTAAATTTAATTAAAAAGTGAAAATATTTCCATTTTTTTTCATTATATCACAAGACAAAACTATATTCAAGTGATAAAATACAATTATATATAAAAGATAGGAGGACTAATCGCATGGAATACGGAAAAAAAGTATGGATATTTCCAGATGCTGAACTGCCACCTGTTGGGGTGAATTCCATTCCTGGACACGAATCTATAATAATCACAAATACTTGCGACAAGGATGCACACGTTCGTATAACGCTTTTTTATGCTGATAAAGAACCTGTGACTAATATTTTCGTTACGGTTGGCGCAAAGCGTGTGCGTTGTTTACGTACTAATGAGGAAAAGGATTTTGGAACGCACACGGCAAAGTTTGAAGAGCAGTATGCTATAATGCTTGAAAGTGACGTTCCTATCGTTGCTCAATATGGTAGAGCCGAACCAAGAACGGTGGCTTTTTATACTACACCAGGGTATAACTGTGATTAAACAGTCCAAATATAAACTATATTAAATAAGGAGAAAAACAATTATGGCACAACACGGAATAATCAGAATTCCTGATGATGAATACTCATTAAGACGCAAGAGAGCGGCTGAACTTATTAAACGCGCAGGACTTGACGTTCTTATCGTAAACTCAAACGAAGCAGACTATGCAAATGCACGTTATTTTTCTGGCTTTTGGCCTCTTTTCGAAAGATGTGGCGTTGCAATCGCACCTACTGGTGACGCTGCGCTTATGGTTGGCCCTGAAAGCCGTATCTTTGCAGCAGACCGTTCAAAAATTGAAAAAATCTTTGTTTTAAAAGAATATAGAGAAAGTGCAGACCCTGCATATCCTGAACTTGTTCCAGATACTTATTTTGACGTTATGAAAGCGATTGGCGTTACGGGCAAAAAACTTCGTATAGGTGTTGCAAGTTATCTTGATACTTCCGTTGTTATTATGGAAGGTATAAAAAACGCTTTCCCTGAAGCAGAAATCGTAAGAGCTGACCATATTATGGTTGCATTGAGACAAATTAAGTCTGCAAACGAAATCGCATGTCTTCGTGAAGGCTATCGTATAGCAGAACTTGCTTCTCAACAAGTTATAAAAGAAATTAGACCAGGTATGACGGAACTTCAAATGGTTGGCGTTGCGCAAAGAGTAGTATATGAACAAGGCGCTGAATACGAAGGTCTTCCTATGTACGTATTCTCGGAAGCGTCAACTCGTCACGCAATTTCGCGTTCAAGTTATAGACGCTTTGAAAAAGGCGATATCGTTCAACTTAACCTTTCAGCAAAAATAGACGGTTATTCAGCGGCTATCGGTTACCCTATCGTTCTTGGCAAGCTTGAAGGCAAGAGAAGAGATATCGTAATGTTTGGTCTTGAAGCACATAAATGGACTGAAAAACAAATTAAAGCAGGCGTTCCTGCAGCAGATATCGCACAAGGTTTTTATAATTACTACGTGCAAAACGGCTACAAGGATAACTTCGTTTACGGACCACTTCACGGTACCGGTATGATTGAAGTTGAAGCGCCTTGGTGTGAAACGAGTTCTAATTATAATCTTCAAAGCAATATGACTTTCCAAATCGATACTTTCATATCTTCCGACACTTTTGGTGTTCGTTGGGAAAAGGGTATTGCCGTTACTGAAAAAGGATGTGATATTCTTTCACCGGAAATCGGCACTCTTTACGAACTTGAATTCTAAAATATATTTTTAATAAGGTGGTTACGCTATGCAATTGATTGATATGTTCTTTGATGAAATCGAAGACGCAAAAAAAAGAAAAGTTCCATTTGTAATACCAATAGGAACTATTGAATATCACGCACTTCACGCGAGTTGTGGTACAGATACAATGGTAATCAACGGCATTATGCGTGAACTTGAAAAAACTAAAGAAGTTGTCGTGTGCCCTCCAATATGGTACGGAGTTGCAAGTTATGCAGTTGCAGGCCCTGAAAGTGGTACTATTCACGTTGACGTGGACGCGTATGAAAACTATATCTACTGTATACTTAAATCTATGGTATATGGTGGGGTGAAAAATATATACTGCGTAGCGCATCATCAAACTGAAGAAGCGGGGCTTATGCCTATGACGCTCGCTTGCCATAAAGCAGCAAAGAAAGTCATTATGGAATATATGGAAGAAACTCGTGGTAAAGGTTGGTGGGGTAGCAACGATTACGCTAACTACTACGAAAATCTTGGTAGTGGCGACGACCCGTTCTCATATATTAAAGTAATACCACTTATCAGTAAGGACGCGCAACACAAGTGTGGTGGTTTTGACCATGCAGGCAAATATGAAAGTAGCCTTATGTATGCTCTTTATCCAAACCACGTTGATTTGGAAAGAACAAAAAAGAATACCGAATGGTTTGCGCTTAACGCTGTTGAAACGAGTATGGAACTTGGAAAGCATATGGTAAAATGCACTTTAGAAGCACTTGAAGAAATTATAAAATAGTTTATTTGGGGAGTTGGTGCATGCGAGTTTATTTAAAAAAAGAATTTTTCTCCGATAGAGAATTTCTTATAACCGAAAACGCTTCTATGAAAGCGATAGCGTTCAAGTATTCTACCGGTGTTGAAGCAATTCGTATAGAAAACAAAAAAGGGTATTTCATTATATTGCCGTTTAAAGGGCAACAAATATGGCGAGCAAATTTTTGCGGAAAAGACCTTTGGATGAAAACTATGATGGATGAACCGCAAATGACCGACGTTTATCTTGAAACCTACGGGGCGTTTTTGCTTCATTGTGGGCTTGATGCCATAGGCTCTCCTACTTGTTACGAGGACAAGCACGCTCAACACGGTAGACTACCAAGCGTGTGCTATCAAAAAGCATATATAGACTGCGGTGAAGATTATATTGCCGTTGGTGGAAGATATGATTACGATAAGACGTTCGTGACTAACTATTCTTTTTGTCCAGAGTGTCGTCTTTATGAAAATGATAGCGTGCTAAAAATACACGTAGAGATTGAGAATAGGCGAAAAGACCCACTTGAATACGCATATCTTTGCCATATTAACTTTCGTCCTATCGACGGCGCGCAACTCGTATACAGCGCGGATTATGATGCCAAGCACGTTAAGGTTATAAGAGCAAATTCCGATTCTGAAAAGATGAAAGAATTTAAAGACAAGATAACTAATAACGTAGAACTTCATCATATCGTTGGAGCACAGGGCGAGATTTATGACCCCGAAATATGTTTTACCGTAACGTATAAAGGGGATGAAAACGGTAGGGCGTATACCTTGCAAAAAAGTGATGAGGGCGCGTGTTACGTTAGTCATCCTGTTTCTTCTTTACCTGTTGGGGTACGTTGGATATCGAGAACGGGGAACGAAGATTCTATGGGTATGATACTTCCTGCAACTTCTGAGGCTATGGGATATACTTACTCAAAGCGTACGGGGCAGATGAAAACTCTCGGCGCATATGAAAAACTTATCTTCGATATCGAAGCCGGTTATCTTGAAAAAACGGCTATGGATATCGTCCTTAAAAAAATCGAAGAAATAAAAACAAAAAAATAATATAAAACAAAAAAGGAAGTGTTTTCACTTCCTTTTTTTTTGTTTTTATAAAGTTATAATAGGTAGCGCGTTTTTAAAATCAAAGGGGGCGTTACCCGTTATTTTTGTTATTTTGCTTAGAATTTGGTTGTAATTGATGCTCTTACAAGGTTTTCACTTTCAGCGTAAAGTTTAACTTCTTTAGCATCTTTATTAACTCTAACACCAACCGAAATTACGCCTGCGCGCATTTTTCTAATCGACATTTTAACTAATTCGTGGTCGGCAATATCAGAGCCTGTTCCAACTATAACTGCGCCGTCCGTAACGAACGAAACTGTCGGGCAAGCATCAGGAACTTCTACACCGTTTTCGTCAACGACGTAGCAAGTATAGTATGCTATATCAATGCCGTTAGGTTGTAAGTCAAAGCCGTTTTCAAGCCTTAATTTAAGCGCATAGCCTTTATTAGAAGTCGTTTTAACATCTTCAGCAACGGCGTTGCCGTTTTCGTCATAACCTACGGCTTTAATCGTACCGGGAACAAAATCCACAAGCCAAGCGCCGTTTTCAAACCTACTTACTTCTTGAACGCCAAAACTCTTGCCGTTTACAAAAAGTTCAACCTTTTTACAGTTGGTGTAAGCCCAAACTTTAATCGGCTCACCGTAACCTGCCATATTCCAATGCGGTAACAAGTGTACCATAGGTTCTTTCGCCCAGAACGATTTGTTTTGATAGAACGCGTCCTTTTTCTGTAAGAAAAGGTCGATTGCGCCTGCTTGCGAACAAATTCTTGGCCAAACGGCTTCGCCACGGTGTTCAATGCCGTCCCATTGGAAAGCGCCTGCTACAAATCCCATAGCGTCAAGTTTAGTATAAGTGTTTTGTCTACCAACGAACCAATCGTTAGTATTTTTATCGTATGCCGAAAGATAGCCTTTTTCGTGACAGTCGTTATAATACCAACCACGCGTACTACTTGTCGCGCAACATTCCGACGCTATAAAGCACTTATTTGGGTATTGTTTTCTAACCGTTTGGTAAATATCTAAGTTATAATTGATGGCAACAAGGTCGGAGGTATCGTATACCGTACATTGACTTGGAATTTTATCGTTAGCCGTCATAACTGGGCGCGTATCGTCTAATTCCTTAACAACTTGCGCTAAGGTTTCGGCGATTTTTCTACCGCGTTCGTCTATGAATAAATGTTCTTCGTTGCCGATTGACCACATTATAACTGACGGACGATTTCTATCGCGTAAAACAAGTTCTTTAAGTTCGTCAATATGTTCTTTTGCCGTCGAAAAATGACGCGTTTCAGCCATAACCATAAGCCCTTGTTCGTCAAATGCATCCATAAATTCTTCCGAATACATATAGTGGCTACATCTGTATGCGTTGGCTGACATATCTTTTAATAATTTTACTTGGTAATTGACGATATTTTTAGGAACGGCTTTACCGGTTAAACCAAACATTTCGTGCCCGCAAACGCCGTTGATTTCCGTCTTTTTACCGTTAAGGAAAAATTCGCCGTTTGCAGTAAATTTTATGGTTCTGAACCCAAATCGCTCATAACGGGTGTCCGAAAGTTGACCATCAACGTAAACTTCAACCTTAACTTGATAAAGATTAGGGGCGTCAACAGACCAAAGATTAGGGTTAACTATATCAAAGTTGAAAATCGTTGTTTTATCGGTTTTAATAGGCAAGTCAAGCGTGTTTTCGTCACTTGCTAAAACCTTGCCGTCAAACGTTACTATACTTGCTTTTACGTTTGCAGTAGTAGGATTAAATTGATAATTTTCTACCGTTATTTCAACAGGGGTAGACCATTTGTTATCGCTAACTAATTTAGGGGTAACTTTAACGCCGTATCTTTTAACGCTAACCATTTCCGATACCGTTAAATACACGTTACGGTAAATACCACCACCTGCATACCACCAACATTCTTTTTGGTTAGCCGATACGTAAACTGCAACGACGTTTTCTCTATCAAAAAGAACAAAGTCGGTAATATCTATTATAATCGGATTAAACGCCGAAGAATTTTTGCGCACGAAAATACCGTTAACAAAAATTTCACACTCAGTAGCAATTCCACCGAATTCTATTTCAATCTTTTTGTCTATATATTCTTTCGGCAATGTAAAATGTTTTCTGTACCAAGCATTGTGATAATCGAAAAAACCACCTGCCGGATTATTAAACTCACTCATAGGTTGGTTTATCATATAATCGTGAGGAAGTGTAACTTTTTCCCAACGCTCAGCCGTTAAAACGTAGCCTGGCTTACCGTAATCATCAGGACGGTCGTCATAATAAACTGATGCCGGACCAAGTCTTTTGTTTTCCGTTTTTGCTTGCGTGTAAATAGGGCCTTTCCAAGCATTTTTCGGCATATTGATATCACCGTCGAAAAATACCCAATCTTCATTAAAAGGAATTCTTAAACTCATAAATAACTCCAAATTAGTTATTGCATTAATACATAAATTTTACAACATATAAAAAATAAAATCAATAGATATTTTAAAATATTAAAAATATTTATAATTAACTAAACTTTTAACTAACAATCAAAACCGAATAAAAATACGTTTCAATCATAAAACTAATCGTTTTAAGGTGTTTTTCTTTTAATAAAATTGCGTTTTATTTTATCGCAAAATTATATGTAATACAATGAAACATTAAATATCATTGTAAAAAATACCGTAATATATTATCAAGAAGTTAAAGTGTGGAAGTAATTTACGCTTTTGTTTTATAAATGTGATTTCAGTATTGACTAATTTAGTATTTAATGATATTATAATATATATTATAAAATTAGAAAAGACGAGGCAATAATGAAAAACGAAATCACAGCATTAACACTTGATGAAAAATTAAGACTTTTAACCGGTAAAAACGGTTGGGAGTTTATGTATTACCCCGATAAAATAGATAAACTCGTTATGTCGGACGGCCCTTGTGGTTTAAGAAAAGTTGAACATAACGAAGGTACTAAGGAATTTTCATATCCTGCAACTTCAATGCCAGCACCAAGCGTTTTAGCAAACGGTTGGAATAAGGAAACCGTTAAAAAAGTCGCACAAGGTATTGCAGACGATTGTATTGAGCAAGGTGTAGACGTTCTTTTAGCAGTAGGTATCAACTTAAAGCGTGACCCAAGATGTGGTCGTAACTTTGAGTATTTTTCCGAAGACCCTTATTTAGCGGGTACTTTAGCAAAAGA
>JAGCMG010000058.1 GCA_017646555.1 Clostridia bacterium
CCTTATCGGTAAAATATAAAATACCGTTACCAAACAACCAGCCACTTAAATTCCTATCGTAGTTCCCAACGTATTTGTAAACTTTTGAATCCATAGGCCCACCAAGTGCTTCCCCAGCCATTACAGAATCTTTAAAATACTGAACGCCGTAGCCTTGGCGATAAAAATCTTTACCGTCGTATTCGCCGTGCCCTTCGTACACCGAGCCCTCTTGATATTTTTCTCTAATAACGCCCGTGCAAGGCTTTCCTTCAACGAATTCTTCATCAGGAATAAACCAAGTTACTCCTACTTCGTCATCTTTTCTAAATACGATTTTTTCCATAGAAACTCCATTTTTTTAACATTTTACCACCAATAAAGAATGTGGTCAATATCAAATTTAATCTTTTCTTCCCGTGAGCGCGCCTTGCGTGTTAAATTCTTTATAACCTATTTGTCTTATCGCTTCGTATACGCCAACAGCCACAGAATTAGACAAATTCAAACTTCTTAAAGAACCTATCATAGGTATTCTAACGCACTCGTCGTAATGTTCTTTTAAAAGTGGTTCAGGAAGTCCCCTTGACTCTTTACCAAAAATTAAAAAGTCCCCGTCTTTATATGTAATTTCGGTATGCGTGTGTTTAGATTTTGTTGAGAAAAAGTGAAAATTATCGCCCGTATAGAACTTTTCTAAAAGTTCGTTAAACGAGTCGTAATAATAGATATTAAGTTTATCCCAATAATCAAGCCCTGCGCGTTTTAACTGCTTGTCTGTAATTTCAAAACCAAGTGGTCTAACCAAATGTAAACTTGCACCTGTCGCCGCGCAAGTACGAGCGATATTCC
Organism: Clostridia bacterium; assembly: GCA_017646555.1. Lineage (GTDB taxonomy): Bacteria > Bacillota > Clostridia > Christensenellales > Borkfalkiaceae > UBA11475. Next base: position 832 of record JAGCMG010000058.1, read on the forward strand.
CCGTATTTTGTGGAATTTCAGGCTCAACAAGAACGATATTTAATGGCATTTTAATTCTCCTTTTTTTTCTTTCGTAGCACGATTTCGCGATACCGTTATAGGCTAAACTTAACCTTTGATACCACACCCACGCATAGTGAATTGTAATTTGTCGTAAACTTTTTCCATCTTAATTTCAGAGGAAGATACTTTTAAGTTGCTTGAAAAAACCACTTCGCCTTTAACCGAAACGGCAAGTGCGCGATTTTCAGCGATAAACGCCATAGGCACGCCACACAAAAAAGATTCGGCTTTAATGACCGTTTCGTGAAAATAATCATTAACGCTTGCAAAGATAGAAACTATTAAATCGGCGTCGTTTAAAACCATACCTTTAACGGCTTCAAAGCAATATAAATCCGTGCCGACGACAACGCCTATTTTCCCTATCGAAGTTTTATAAACGATAAAATTGCTACCACACTCATACTCACTTTTAACGGGAATATACACCATATCCGAAACGCCTAAAAGTTTGCCCGAGTCAGCAATAACGGCAGACTTTCTTATAGAGCCGTAAGTATCGGTATCACACGCGCAAACGACGACACAGTTTAGTTCTTTTGATAATTTGGCTATGTCTTGAAAATATTCCGTTTCGCCGGCAAGTTCTTTTTCATAACTTACAACGCCAAGCGACGACGGTGAAAACAAAATCAAATCAGTATCTTTAGCACTAATTAGTTTACTTTCCCAAAAATCGTAAACTTGACAATCAGAAACAAAACAAACTTTCAAATCACACCAACGAAAAAGTTATTCTGTTTATTATAATGAATTTTAGCCTAAAATGTTAAAGTTGTCGATAAAAATCTTTTTCATTTGGTCGGTGTTTTCAGCGCTGACTCACAAACGGCAAAATTCTTTGGCGTTTCTTCTTCCCTTAAAGTAATTAGGGAAAAATTTACGCATATTAAGCGTTACATATCTATCGGAATAATTTTTAAGCATATCGTCGATTTGTGTTAAGACGATTTCTTTAATAGTAAGCGAAGTATCTTTATTAGATAACTTAGCGAACAAAAATGGGTCTGAAACAGCGCCACGCGCAAGCATAATTCCGTCTGCACCCGTTCTATCTATAATTAAATCAGCATCTTTTTCAGTAAAAATACCACCGTTTGCAATAACGGGAATATTAACGGCGCTTTTTGCCTTTTCAATTTCGTCAAAATTGACTTCGCCCGAATAATAATTTTCACGCGTTCTACCGTGAATAGTAATTAAACTTGCGCCTGCGTTTTCAGCCATTTTGGCGTACTCTTTGGTGATATAAGGTTTACTGTCCGAAATACCTATTCTAATTTTAACGGTAATGGTTTTACCACTTTTAACGGCTGATTTTATAACGGATTCTGCTTTTAAAATATCGGTTAAAAGAGCCGACCCCTCACCGTTTTTAAAAATCTTCGGCACGGGGCAACCCATATTGATATCGATTAAATCAAACGGTGCTAAATCTTCCCCACAGCAAGCGTTGTAAATGACGTCAGGTTCAGAGCCAAAAATTTGCGCTTTGGTAACGCTTTCTTTTTCCGACACGAACAACAATTTTTTAGTGTTTTCGCTTTTATACAAAAGCCCTTTTGCCGAAACTAACTCAGTAAAAGTTACGCCTGCGCCTAAACTTTCGCAAATTGAGCGGAACGCGTAATCGGTATACCCTGCCATTGGCGCTAAAAATAGGTTGTTTTCGGTTATTAAGTTGCCTACTTTGAGTTTCTTTATTTCCATATATTTTAATATACAATAAATTAAGAAAACAAGCAACAAAATAGCACAAATTTAATGCAATTACAGCGCCGTAAATGTTAAATTTAAAAACGGAAAATAAAATAACTTCTAAAACGACTTTTATAGTAACGGCAATAACACAAGAAATAACCGAAATAAAAGTTTTACCCTTAGCAATTAGCGTTGCATTGACCGATTGAAGTAACGACGCAAACACGATATACGGCGTAAGCGCCCTTATTAAATTTATCGCTAATCTTTTATTTTGTACGCTTAACGACGGGAATATTATTTTTATTCCTAACGGTGCAAATAGAAACGCTAAAAAAGCAAAGGCAAGCGAAACTAAAAAAGTTGTAGTAATAATAAGCCCCGTAGTTTTGCTTTTATCTTTCCCACCTGAAATCGCAGGCACAGCAACAGCCGAAAGCCCGTAGCAAAGCGAAACGGGTAAATTCACAACCGTTAACGCAACACCCGAAAATAATCCGTATAAAGCCACGCCGTTAGCGTTTATATTTTTTAAACCTTTAATAATTATAGCACTATCAATGATTTGCGTTAGTGGAAAAATAGATGTTAAAACAGTTATAGGAAAAGTTATTTTAAAAAGCGCTTTTACTAAATTTTTATCGGTTTTATAGCGAAATAGCGATATACGCTCCCCCTTATTTTTGATAATAAAGGTAACGGCTAAAAACGAAAGAGCAAAGACTTCGCCTATAAAAACGGCTATCGTCGCACCTGCAAGTTTAGATTTTACCGTATATAAACGCTTTAGTAAAAACACACCTGCAATAAACTTAAAGGCTTGTTCTAAAAACTGCGATATCGCCGTTGGAAAGGTCAACATTTTGCCTTGAAAATACCCCCTAAAACACGCGATAAACGCAACGATTAAAACGGCAGGTGCTAAAAACAAAAAGGCGGGATATGCGTTAATATCCCCACAAAAAATAGCAAGTGGCTTGCAAAAAATTGCTAAAAGAATAGCCGAAATAACGCTAATTAGCCCAAAACTTTTAAATGCTGAAAATAAATAATCGTTAGCGTTATTAGGGTTTTCAGACACCTTTTTGGCTAACGCGTTGGGAACACCAGCAGAAGAAAAATCAAGCAGTAGCGAATACGCTGGGAACGCCATTTGATATAACCCTAACCCGTCCGCTTTTAAGTAAGCAGTAAGTGGCACACGATATAACGCGCCTAAAATTTTAGTTAAAAACGCGCCGAGCGCTAAAATAAAAGCGCCCGTTAAAATTTTACTTTTTTTCATACCGATATTTTGAGTAAAAGTAAAATTATTATGTATAAAAAAAGGGGCTGTAACCCCTAATTAAAATTATATATTTTGTAACATATCGCAAATAATCGCGTTGGCTTTTATAGCCGACTCTTTAGCAAACTTAACAAATTCAACCGCATGCGAATCGTCGCCATCGTCCGATATTGCTCTAATAACGATAAACGGAACGGAATTTAAATAAGCCGTTTGTCCAACCGACGCGCCTTCCATCTCAACGCAAAGCGCGGAAAAGTTTTTATAGATATACTCTTTTTCGTTTTTATCGGCAACGAATTTATCGCCCGACGCAATTATGCCCGAAACTGCGTTTAATCCGTTTTTATTAGCCGAACTTAACGCAAGCGAAACAAGGTTTTCATCAGCGTTTAGATAAACTTTGTTTATACCCGAAATTAACCCTATCGGGTCGCCTATTGCGGAAGTATCCATATCGTGTTGACAAACTGAATTAGATACGACAATATCGCCGATTTTAAGCCCATAAAGCGCACCTGCAACGCCGGTATTAATAACGCAAGACACACCGAATTTAATACATAAAATTTCGGTAGCAATCGACGCGAACACCTTACCAACGCCCGATTTAACAACTACTATTTTTTTACCAAAAGCCGTGCCCGAATAAAAATCGATACCACTAATGGTAACCTTTTCAATATCTGATAAATTTTCAATAAACTTTTCGACTTCAATATCCATTGCGCCGATAATGCCAATAACTTTGCTCATAAGTAACCTTTTAATTAAATTATCAATAATATTGTAACAAATTTTAACTAATTTTTCAAGGCTTTTACAAACATAAATAAAATCGCCGAAAAACACCCCTTAAATCACCTAAACGGTCAACTTTGAAATAGCCGTTATTATAACTTATGGTCAACTTTCACCCTACCGTTGTTATAATCTATGGTTAAATTTCGCAATACCGTTATAAATGAAAAGAACCCACAAACGCAGGTTCTTTTAATTTTTTTAATTAAGTTATTTAGCAAATTCAGTTGCTCTGGTTTCTCTAATAACGTTAACCTTGATTTGACCAGGGTATTCAAGTTCGTTTTCAATCTTTTTAGCGATATCTTTTGCCAAGAACAACGCTTCACTATCGGAAACTTGTTCAGGTTTAACGATAACTCTAATTTCTCTACCTGCTTGAATAGCGTAGCAGTTGTCAACGCCCTTAAAGTCGCCTGCAAGTTCTTCAAGTTTTTGTAAACGCTTAACGTAATTCGTCGTGGTTTCGCGTCTTGCACCAGGTCTTGCGCCCGAAACAGAGTCAGCCGCTTGAACTAAAATAGCCTCAATAGTTTTCGGTTCAACGTCACCGTGGTGTGCTGCAATAGCGTTAACGATATTAGCGTTTTCCCTATACTTTTTAGCGATATCGGCACCGATTTGCATATGCGTGCCTTCAATTTCAAAGTCAACGGCTTTACCAAGGTCGTGTAATAAACCTGCGCGTTTAGCCATATTAACGTCAACGCCAAGTTCAGCAGCCATAACGCCTGCTATATGCGAAACTTCAATCGAGTGTTTAAGTACGTTTTGACCGTAACTCGTTCTAAACTTTAATCTACCTAAAGTCTTAACTACTTCAGGGTGAAGGCCGAATATACCGCATTCAAACATAGCGGATTCGCCAGCCTCTTTAATTTGTTGGTCGATTTCCTTTTTAACTTTTTCAACGGTTTCTTCAATGCGTGCTGGGTGAATTCTACCGTCTTGAATAAGTTTTTCCAAAGAAACCCTTGCAACTTCACGTCTAACTGGGTCAAAGCCCGAAACGATAACGACTTCAGGCGTGTCGTCGATAATAAGTTCAATACCGGTAGCGTTTTCAAGGGTTCTAATATTTCTACCCTCTCTACCGATAATTCTTGCTTTCATATCATCGCTTGGGAGCGGAACGACTGAAACCGTCATTTCGGTTGCTTGTTCAGTCGAACATTTTTGAATAGCAAGTCCAATAATTTCTTTGGCTTTTTTATCAGCCTCTTCCTTTGCTGTGTTTTCGATATTTCTAACTAATACCGCAGCGTCTTTTCTTGCTTCTTCTTGAATATTTTCAACAAGTTCTTGTTTTGCCTGTTCTCTCGACATTTGAGAAACCCTTTCAAGTTGAACAAGCATCTTTTCGTGTTGTTTAGAAATGTCTTCTAACTTTGTGGTTAGTTCCCTGTCCTTTTCTTTGAGTGCTTCCTGCTGGTTGGAAACTTCATCTATACGGCGGGTAAGATGGTCTTCTTTCTGCTGTATTCTGTTTTCCGCACGCGCGATTTCCGCACGCTTTTCTTTGCATTCGCGCTCAAACTCATTACGAAGTTTGAGTTCGTGTTCTTTAGCCTCTAAGATTGCTTCTTTTTTAAGTATCTTGCTTTGTGAATTGGCATCTTCAATAATTTTAGATGCGCGTTCATCAGCCGTGCCAAGCTTTTTTCTATCAGCAAAATATTTAACGATAAAAAAACTTAAACCTGCGACAGCTACTGCTGCGATTGCTATTGCAACAATCCCCAGTACTTCGCTGAACAAGAACAGAGAACTTAATTTTGCATACTGCATTTTAAGTCCTCCTATTTAACGCGGTCTTCCGCGCATTAATCCATATATATTGTATAACATTTTATATTAAATGTCAATATCTATGGTATTAAATATGCCGTTTTTATACGGTTTTTTTACTTTCTTCAATTACGCTTGCAATTTTTTGTTCGATTTCCGTCGCAATTTCTGGATTTGCCATTAAATATTCTTTGGTCTTATCTCTACCGTTTGCGAGTTTTTCCCCGTTATAAGAAATCCACGCGCCACTCTTTTCTAACACGCCTTTTTCGATACCCATATCGATAATACAGCCTTCACGAGAAATGCCTTTACCGTAAATAATATCAAATTCAGCCACTTTAAATGGAGGCGCAAGTTTGTTTTTAACGACTTTCGCTTTCGTTCTATTACCGATTTGACCAGTTGCATCTTTTAACACGTCGCCCTTTCTAACGTCAATTCTAACGCTTGCATAAAACTTAAGTGCTTTACCACCGGTGGTCGTTTCAGGGCTACCGAACATAACGCCAACCTTTTCACGCAATTGGTTAATAAATATTAAGCAAGTGCCCGATTTATTAGCGGCGCCCGTGATAATACGAAGTGATTGCGACATTAATCTTGCTTGAAGACCAACGTGTGATTCACCTACTTCGCCTTCAATTTCAGCCCTTGGGGTAAGCGCTGCAACAGAGTCAACTACGATTAAATCTACTGCGCCAGAAGAAACGAGTTGCTTAACGATTTCAAGCGCTTGTTCGCCCGTGTCAGGTTGCGAAACGTAAAGGTCGTCAAGATTAACGCCGAGTGCTTTTGCGTATACTGGGTCGAGCGCGTGTTCGGCGTCGACGAACGCTGCAATACCACCTTTTTTCTGCGCTTCGGCAATAGCGTGGAGCGCAACGGTAGTTTTACCTGAAGATTCAGGCCCGTAAATTTCTACTATTCTACCTTTTGGAAAACCACCCATACCAAGCGCGATATCAAGCGCTAAACAGCCAGACGGAATAGTTTCAATGGCTTCATCACCTGCCGTATCCCCAAGACGCATAATCGTGCCTTTACCATATTTTTTTTCAATTTGTACTAAAACGCTTTCAAGCGCTTTTGATTTTTGTTCATCCATAATTTATATTTCCTTTTGTTATTTTTAGGCTTTTATGCCGTTACAATCAAAGTTTAACAATATAAGTATGACATATGTGTGTCATATATTAAAAGTTTTTAAGCGTTTTCGCTATCTTTTAATACTTCTTTATTTTTAACTATGTAGTTAACGCCCGAAACCACCGTTAAGATAGCGCCGATTGCAAAAAGAATATAGCCAATCCACATTAAAACGCTAAACACCTTACCACTAAAATCAAGCGCAACGATTAAGAATAAAATTGCAAAATCGGTAACGAAAGTTTTTGCTTTACCAATTTTATCGGCAGCGAGAACGAGTTGACGTTTAGCGGCAATCATTCTAAAACCACTAATGCCTAATTCTCTAATAATAATAAGAGCAACTAAACAAGTAAACGCAATCGTTAAATCAACGCCAAGACCAAAGCAAACGCCGTTACTTGTAATAAGTACGATAAGCGCAGTAGCAACTAAAGCCTTATCGGCAATCGGGTCTAAAAACTTGCCTAAGTTAGTAACGATATTGTACTTTCTTGCAATATAGCCGTCTAAAAAATCCGTTAAAGCGGCAATAGCAAAAACCACAGCCGATAAAACGTAGTTGTACGGCAAAGCAGTTATGAAAAACAATGCCGTAAATACAGGTACTAAAATAATTCTTAAAATTGTGAGTTTATTAGGTAAATTCATTTCTCTATCTCTCCTTAATGAATTTTTATTTTTAGGCAATACGCCTTTTGGTCAATTTTAATCATACCGTTAACCGTTAAACGCGGTTACCGAACAAATCATAAGCGTTGGTATCGGTAATTAAAACATCTACCGTTTTACCATACTCAACTTCAGTTTCAGAACAAAAATACACGACGCCATCAACGGACGGGGCTTGAAAATACGCCCTACCAACATAGCATAGTTTATCTTCGTCAAAGCCTTCTGCAAGCACATTTATCGTGCTATTTTTAAGCGATGATAACTTTTTACGCGAAATCTTTTTTTGCTCGGAATAAAGTTTTCTAACGCGCCTATCTTTAATAACAGCAGGGACTTGATTATCAAAGGAATACGCAGGCGTACCCTCTTCACGCGAATACTTAAAAAAGCCTGCGTTATCAAGTTGCGCACTTTTTAAAAAGTCTAATAACGCGTTAAAATGTTCGTCCGTTTCACCAGGAAAACCCGTTATAAAGGTTGACCTTAAAGAAATATTCGGAATATTATCACGCAATTTTTTTAACAAGTTTAAGTAAGTTTCCTTATTGCCACGCCTTGCCATACGCTTTAAAATATAGCCGTCAGCATGTTGCATAGGAATATCTAAATATTTAATGATTTTATCGTTAACTTTAATTTCTTCAATAAGTTTATCGGTGATATTTTCAGGATAGCAGTATAAAAGTCTAACAGATTTTACGCTATCTAATGCCGTTATATCTTGTAAAAGTTCAACTATCCCATAATTATCGTATAAATCAACACCGTATTTAAGGGTGTCTTGAGCAACGATTATAAGTTCTGCTATTTCGCCAAGTGATTTAACTTCGTCTAAAAGTTTTTCTTTTTCTATCGAACGGAACTTGCCACGAATATGTGGAATAAGACAATAAGTGCATCTATTAAAACATCCGTCTGCTATTTTAAGATACGCATAATTATCGGTCGTTAAAATACGGTTTATCAAGTCTTCGTTTTTAGTTTCGCCGACAGCGTTAACTCTTTTTCCTAAATAAACGCTATCGATTACTTCTAAAATTTTAGAATAATCAGCAATACCTAAAAACGCGTCCACTTCTATAAAATCGCCAAACATTTCGCCAACGAATTTTTGTGGCAAACAACCTGTAACGATAATCTTTTCAAGTTTACCTGACTTTTTAAGTTCAAAAACTTGTAAAATTTCTTCAACAGCCTCTTGCCTTGCGCTTTGCAAAAAAGCGCAAGTGTTAACGACTACAATTTCAGCATCAGTAATAGTAGAAGTAAGTTGATATTTTTCGCTTAATATTGCAAGCATTTTTTCAGTATCAACTCTATTTTTATCGCAACCAAGCGATATTACCCCTACCTTTTTAGTTAAACTCATTATACTAATCCGCCGTATTTTTCTTCAAATTCTTCAATAGTGATTAAAACTCTTCTTGATTTACAGCCTTCGTTGCCGGAAATATAGCCTAAACTTTCCATCTTATCGATTATGCCACCTGCTCTTGCGTGGCCTAATTGGAAACGTCTTTGTAACATTGAAGTAGATGCCATATCCGACTCAATAACGTGACGAAGCGCTTGAATAAACAACGGGTCGTCTTCTGATATACCACCACCGAAAGTAGGCATAGGTCTACTAACTTCCTGTGGTTTAACGACGTTTTCAAGCATTTGCGCAACTTCTTCGTTAAAGTATGCCGTATTATTTTTAATAATATATTGCACTACGTCGTCGATTTCTTTTGGAGAAATGAAAGTACCTTGGTATCTTTCAAGCCCCGACATTTCTGAGTTTTTATAAAGCATATCGCCACGGCCCAAAAGTTTTTCAGCGCCACTTTCGGCTAAAATCGTGGATGAGTCTGCATAATTAGTTACTCTAAATGCAACTCTTGACGGAAGATTGGTTTTTATGGTACCAGTAATAACGTCGGTAGACGGTCTTTGAGTAGCCAATACTAAGTGAATACCAGCACTTCTTGCCTTTTGCGCGATATTTTGAATTTTCGCTTCCAAATCACGCTTACAAGAAAGCATAAGGTCGGCAAGTTCGTCGATAACGATAACAATTCTTGGCAATCTTTGAATTTTATCGTTTGCAACGACTTTATTGTAGTCGTTTATATCTTTAACAGCGCCAGGACAATCACGGAAAAGTTGATTTCTTCTATTCATTTCCCCTATCGCCCAGTCAAGCATAGCCAAAATCTTTCTTGTATCAGATAAAATTTCGTCGGTTATAAGGTGTGGCAAATGTTCGTAAGGCGCAAACTCAACTAATTTTGGGTCGATTAAGATAAGTTTTAAATCTTCCGGCGAATAGCGCATAATTAAACTTATTAAAAGCGAATTTAAGAATACACTCTTACCAGACCCCGTTGAGCCTGCAACGAGATAATGCGGGCCTTTAGTCAAGTCGTCTTCAATAGGTTCACCAACAACGTCACGGCCGATAATAAACATAAGCGAGCCTTTTTTATGCTCTCTCATAGCAGTTGCTTCTAAAACTTCTTTTAATGAAACTGGAACTCTAACACTATTAGCAACTTCCACCCCGACCAAGTTTTTACCAGGAATAGGCGCTAAAATTCTAACGCCGTCTTTAACTTCAAGCGTTGCCATAAGGTCAGCATCAAACGGAACGACCCTTTTAACCGACGCGCCTTCCGGCATAGCAAATTCATAGCGAGTAATAGACGGACCTTGCACGTACCCTTCACCGTGAACGGGAAGTTTAAAGCCTGCAAGTTTATCTTCTATCTTTTTAATTCTACCAGCGTGGTCTTCTTCACTCTTTTTAACACCACGCGCGTGGTCTACGAATAAATTAAAACCAGGTGTAAAATACGGTCTATTTATAGGCTCTACTACTTGAATAGGTTTTTCTTCAACCACAGGTTCTTCTTTTTTAATAGGCGTATAGGTTTGTTCGTTAACAAACGAAGTAACCCTTGATTTTCTTTGTTCTTTATCAGGGCCCCTGCCATTTTTCGGTCCTTTTATAGCGTCGTCATAATCGCCGACGATATCAACAGTCGTGTAACTTGGCTTACTAACGATAGGCGAAGTAAAAGTAGTCGGCTTTGTAAAAGTCGGCGTTTTTTCTACTGTTTCAATTTCTTCTATAAAAGTTCCTGAAACGGTTTCGTCTAAATCTTCGTCGCCATCAACAAACGGGTCTGAAATTTCATCGTCGTCTTGAACGATAGGCTCATTTACGATAGGTTCTTCTACATCTTCAAAAGTAGGTTCAACAACTTCGTCTTCAACAACTTCAGACACAAAGTTATCAAAATCGTCGTCCATTTTAGGCACGTCGTAAGTAGGCGCGTCGTAAGTAGGCGTATTTTCTACTTCAGGCTCGAAAGGTTTTTCTTCATTTTTATCATTGACGCTATCTAAAATAGGGCTTTTAAAGGTATACTCGCCACCTAAAACCTTATCTCTTAACGCTTGTCTTTCTTCTTCTTGATTTTTAGTGCTTACCACACTTTCATCGTTTGATGACAAATAATCAGAAGAAAAATAATCGGTAGTGATAGTTCTCTTTAAAGGTGAATTTTCAACTGCAACCTCTTTTTTAGACGGTTTATTTTCCTTTTTAATTTCTTTTGAAACAGCGTCCTCATCCGTTTCGCCACGAACTCTCCTTAAAGCGTTTAAGGCATCAAGCGCATTGGGCGTTTTAACATAATCGACCTTAGAACGCATATCGCTATCTTTTCTAACGGGTTTTTCTTCTTTATCGTCAATATAAGCAACGTTTAAGCCTTTTCCTGCGACGTTTAATTTAAGGTCTGAATTCGCATCTTTTTTAGTACGGAACGCAAACTGTTCGCCGTTAGTAATATAAAGGTTATTTTTAAAAGTCGGCTCACTAAAATCAATATGAGTATGAAGTTCAGGCACGATAGGTGCTTGAACAATCGTACTTTCAATCGCTTCACCAACAACTTCGTCAGCGATTTTTTCTTCTTTTTCGGAAATAAAGTCAACTTTCCCACGGTTTTCTTTGAACGCGCCAGACTTAACGCCTTGATAGATAAAGTAGCCGTCAAAAAGTAAAGCAAGCGAAAGAATAACGTATAAGCCAACTGGCGTAAAGAGTTTTAAGCCCCAGTAAACTGCAAGCGCAGAAATAATGCCACCACCAGTTGCGCCCGAAACACCAGCTGATGCCGATTTATAGCAAGTAGAAATATACCCGCCAAAAGTTTCTAATGAAAAACTTGCAGAAGTAATAGCGTGTAATAAAAAGAAAACGCAAACGCCAAGTATTACGGCGTGCATAGTAATCTTTTTAGGCAAACTAACGCTTTTGCCCATAACCATCATAACGCCGAAAACTGCGCATAAAACGCATTGTAAATAAGCGTAGTACCCCATTAAACCAAAAAGAAATTGATTAACGAAAGCCCCAAGTGTAGAAAAAATAGCGTCTTTAGTTAAAAGGCATATAAAACAAAGTGCTGAAAACAGCACCGTTAACATCCCAAAGGTTTCTTTAGTAAATATAGTTGAATCTTTTTTAGTTTCGCCGTCTCTTCTCGAATTGTCCAAAATCGTACTCCTAATCTATATTTAAATAATAACTAAATTATAGCAAATTTATCTCTCTTTTACAACAGTTTATTATAAACTTTTTAGCGCGCGCGCGAAATAAATAAAAAAAACGCCTAAAAGGCGTTTTCTTATAAGGTTAAAAGTTTTTCAAGTTGCATTTTAAGTTCAGCGTTAGAAAAATAATCAGGGGTCCTTTTTTCGCTGGAATTTTTAATTCTTTTTATGATTTTACCGTGTTTTAGTATTAAAATCTCGTCGGAAAAAGCAACGGCTTCGTTAATATCGTGCGTTACGAATATTATGTTCGTTGGCTTACTTTTTAGCATACTTAATAGATATTCGACTTCTTGGCGCTTATTTTTTAAATCAAGCGAAGAAAACGGTTCGTCTAATAATAAATAGTCGCTATTTTTTAGTAGTCCACGAAGTAACGCCACTCTTTGTCTTTCCCCACCCGATAAAAAGTTTGGATAGGCTAATTTTTTATCGGTTAAATTAAAAGCGTCAAGTCCAGATAAAATTTCTTCTTCCGTTGCGCCCGAAATTTTAAGGTTATCGTAAACGGTTAAATTTGGCAGTAAATTAGGCGATTGAAAAACATAAGAGCACTTAACTTTACTGATAAATCCGTCGTAATCGGTAAGCGAAGAAATCGCGTTTAAAAGCGTGGTTTTCCCCGACCCCGATTCCCCTAAAATACAAGTAACGCCGTCGTTTATCGTGAAAGATAAATCGTCTAAAACGGTTAAGTTTTTATATTTTTTAGTCAAATTTTTAATCTCTATCATCAGCCTTTCTCCATTTGAAAAATTTTGATTGAATAAAGTTAAACAAGTATTCAATGATGATGCCTGTTAATACGGCAACTAAGGTTAAAGCGAATAAATAAGCCGTTTGAAAATAGATATTTCCAGCAGTCGTAATCATTCCCCCAAGTCCCGTTAAAGTATAAGCCGTAACTTCTGCCGAAACGACAAGTTTAACGGCGAACGATAAGTTAGACCCGATATGCGAAAAAACATAAGGTGCAGTCAAGGGAAAATATATTTTAGTAAGCCTATCTTTTTTACTCATTTCAAAGATTTTAGCGACCTTTAAAATACCGTCGTCAATACCTGTTAAAGCCGATAAAAACTGCGAATAAATCATAGGAAATAAGACTAAAAAAGCAACTATAACAGGCGCAGTTTTAGGCGTGGACCAAATTAAAATCATAACTAAAATCGCCATAGTCGGTAGACTTCTAACAACGGCAATAATCGGCTTAAAAAACTCTTTAAACCACTTAAACGCAAACGCAAGCGACGCGCACGCTAAAGCCAATACGAACGAAGATAAAAACGCTACTAAAACTCTAATTAAAGTCGCTAAATACGCGCGATAAAAAAACTTGCGCGTAAAGCAATCGAAAAACGCTTTTATCGTGTCCGAAAAAGACGGCATTAAGTATTCGTTTTTAACCGAAAAAGCAAAGGCTATCCAAATTAGCCACATTACTAAAAACGCGCTTAAAGAATAAACGAGTTTTAGTATTTTGTCCTTATTATTTTTCATTTTATTTCCTTTAGTTTATTGATAGAAGAACGCGTCTAACGGAGTACCGAAAGAATTATTAGAAATCGCGTTGATTTTTTGCATATAGTCTAAAACTGCTTGCTTAGCGTTTTGAGCCGAAGTGAACGAAATAGCAGAATTGATAATAACGGTTTTATTCAAATTGCTTGCCGTAAAAGTAGGTGCTGTGTCATCTTTTAAGAACGAGTTTGTAACGGCGTTTACGATAGTTTGAGCCGAAGTATTTTCATCTAAAAGCCAAGCCTTATTGTCGGCAAAAGAATTAATAAATTCATTTATTAAATCTTTATTAGAAGAAATAACGCTATTTTTAGCAACGACTATCGCTTGTGGATAGCCGTTACCGTCGCCGTAAAGCGCTTGTAAACTACCCGATAATAAAATCTTACCATTTGTCATATTGATTTTTGTAGTTACAGCAGGTTCAGGCGCAATAAAATAATCACAAGTTGAGTTAGGAACTACTTCCGTTCCGGCAGTTAAACCTTTAAGGTTAACTTTAGTAGCGTCAACTTCGCCCGTATCAGACAAAGTGGTGAACGGGATTTGATTATCATTTAAGATTGCCTTAAAAGTAAGCCCCGGCACGTTATTTAAGTTAATTACGCCCACCGTTTTACCGATGAGTTTAGATAAATCGGAAGTTGACGAAATATCTTCCCCGTTTTGTTTTTTAAGAATAAACAAATTACCGTTAGTAACCGTTCCAAGCATTTTATACATAGAGCCGTCGCCAAGCATTTTAACACCGGCGTTAACAGGAATTATAGCGATATCAGCAATAGGGTTTTCGCCTGTAATATAAGCGTTAATGGTCGTAGCCGTTACGATATTATAGTCAAACTTGCCGTCTAAAAGCGTTTTATCGTTTAATAGCCTTGCAATAGACAACGCTGGCGCGCCGTCGGGTGCGTAAACGGTTATTTTTCCGTCGTTATCTTTTGAACACGCCGAAAACGACGCTAAACTTAAAAGAGTAATAAGTGCTACGATAAGTGCGATAATTTTTTTCATAAAAAAACTCCTTTAACTAAATTAAAGCAAAGGAGAAAATGCCACGCAAAATAGCGCGAAAAAATCGATATTCACCCCTTTGCCGTCAGAAAAGCCTTTTGGTTTAGGTAATTATATTTTAACCTATAATAAATAGGTTTGTCAAGTTTTTTATATCTTTATAACGATTTAAAAAGTTTTCATTGATTTTTATTTAGCGTTTTGCTACAATATAGCAAGAGGTGTTTTATGGGCGTTTTAGTTAATACTATTGCAATTATAGTCGGCTCTTTTTTAGGCGCGCTACTAAAAGGCGTTTTTAGCGAACGCGTTGTTAAAGGCATTTTTCAAGCGTTAGGGCTTGCCGTTTTATCTGCTGGGATTTTAGATTTGATTTCGGGGATAAATAGTCTAAATGCTATTTCTTTTAATTACGGCGTTTTATTTTTAGTGCTTGCAATCGTTATCGGTGGAACAATCGGCACACTTATTAAAATTAGCGACGGCTTTGATAAATTTGGCGACTTTTTGCAGTCGAAACTTTGTAAAAATCAAGACGGCAACTTTTCGCAAGGCTTTACCCAAGCAACATTAATAACTTGCGTTGGCGCTATGGTTATTTACGGCTCTATTCAATCGGGTTTAGGTAGCCATAATACATTATATCTAAAAAGCATTTTAGACTTTACGGTTTGCTTAACGCTATCTTCAAAATACGGCTATTCGCCAATGCTTTCGGCAATCCCCGTCTTTATTATTCAAGGCGCGTTTTATCTATTTAGTAGTGCGTTTGCATCTTTAATATTAAACACGGCATTTTGCTATTTACTAACGGCTGTCGGTGGCGTTATCGTTATTGCAATAGGTATAAATTTACTTGAAATTAAAACGATTAAAACGGCTGACCTTCTTCCTGCAATTTTACTATGTTTATTTGCCTATCTTTTCTAATTAGGCACGGTTTTACGCGTAACGGTATTGCGAAAGCGTACCAAAATTACAATAAGATTAACAAATTATTACCATAAACAAACCAACGAATTAAAATCAATCAACAAAAAAACGGCTTATGCCGTTTTTTATTTTAGTTTATTTTTTGTCTTTTTTGAAGTATCTGCATACTTTTTAGTGTTAGCAATTAAAGCCTTTGCTCGTGGGTCGGAAACGTCCTTTAAGAACATCTCCCTAACGTCTTTATCGGCAACTAATTGCCATAAAAATATCTTTCTAAAAAACTTTCTATCATCAGATGAAAGTTTTAAATAGCATTTAATAATTTCACTTTTCTTTAAGTATAAATCGGTCAAACAATTTGCACCGGTTGAATACAAAATTTCAAAAGTTAGCCTAACGAACCTTTCCCTTTCAGCCTTGGTTAATTTCTTTATAATAGAGTGAATTCTTCTTTCAACTTTAAAACTGTTTTCGGTAAAAGCATCTTTTCTTTTAAACTTGTTTTGCACGACTTCCCAACTGAATAAATCGTGTTGTAAAGGACCTTTGCACGCGCTTTCAACTATTCGAGTTTTGCCGTAATGATTAAAAAGCCTACCTATTAAAGAATTATCAGGACAATACTCTAAAAGTTTATTAAACCTTTTAAGCCTATCTTCGTCGTCAATCGCTTCAATAAGCCCTGGGGCGTCAAAAGCGATTGCTTTTACGATTTTATCGTAAACTTCATTAGGGGCAGTCTTTATGCAATACGCAGTCAAATTCCCGCCTTTAGAATGCCCTGCAATATATATCTTTTCGTACTCGCTGGCAACGCTTTCAAGATATCTTAACGAACGGCGTTGGGCTTTAGTAACCTTTTCGTAAATCATTGAAAAGTTTTCTTCCCACCCGTGAATAGAATCGTCCGTACCTGAAAACAGCACTAACGCAACACCCTTATGAAGTTCAACGGTTAAGGCAGAAAACTGTTCACTTGTCGTTTGGTCGGAAACTTCCCTATAATGCGTTAAAATTAAATTTTTATAACGCGGGGCTTTAGCGATTTCTTCAAAAATCGTGTTTAATTTATTAGAAATTATAAGCCCTATATTTTTATCTAAATTTTTAGTTTTTGAGTATTTTTGAAAGGCTTCTTCAACGGTTAACCTATCCTTAAAAGCATGAAAAACAGACGAAAGGTCAAGCATAACTATTTGCGAAAAAATCGCATAGTCAACGCTTGAAAAACGGCAGGCTGATTGAGATAAATCACCGCGCCAATTAACGTAATCAAATAAATCCGCCATAAATTCACCTATTAGGCGTAAGGGAATTAGAACAATGCGTCAACAAATTCCCTTGCGTCGAATTCTTCGATATCATCGATTTTTTCACCCGTGCCGACGTAGCAAACGGGAACTTCAAGTTCTTTTGAAAGTGAAACGATAAACCCACCTTTTGCAGTACCGTCAAGTTTAGTTAAAATGATACCGTCAAGATTAATCGCCTCATTAAAGGTTTCAACCTGATTATAAGCATTTTGACCAGTCGTTGCGTCAAGAACGATTAATTTATAGAAATTCGCCTCAGGGAATTCCCTTTCCACAACGCGCGACATCTTTTTAAGTTCTTCCATAAGGTTTGCCTTAACGTGAAGTCTACCAGCAGTATCAATAATCAAAACGTCCGTTTTTTTGGCTTTAGCAGAGGCAACGGCGTCGTAAACGACAGCCGACGGGTCAGCACCTTCGCTATGTTTAACAATCCTTACCTTTGCCCTATCAGCCCAAACGGAAAGTTGGTCGGATGCAGCCGCTCTAAAAGTATCAGCAGCGGCTATAACGACGCTCTTTTTTTCTTTTGTTAATAAGTTTGCAAGTTTACCTATACTTGTAGTTTTACCAACGCCGTTAACACCTATAACCATAAGTACGGCAGGTGATTCAAGTTCTAAAGGCTCTGCAAAAGTTAACGCATCAAAAAGTTCGTCTTTAAGTAAAGATATAACGTATTCTTTATCGCGACATTTTTCTTCAATCGCGATATCTTTTATATTTTCGACTATTTCAAGCGTAGTGTTAACGGAAACGTCCGAAGAAATTAAAATATCTTCAAGTTCTTCGTAAAAATCGTCGCCTAACTTATTTCTTGAAAACAAGTCGTTAAGTTTTGATGCTAAACCGTTTTTGGTTTTAATCAAAACTTCTTTAATTTTACGGAATAATCCCATAAATTCACCTTTTATTCTTCATCTAAAACGACGTCGGAAAGTTTAACGGAAACAAGTTTCGAAACACCCTTTTCTTCCATCGTAACGCCAAAGAGAGCGTCAGCAAGTTCCATAGTAGGTTTTCTGTGCGTGATAACGATAAATTGCGTTTCTTTTGAGAATTTCTTTAAGTATCTTGCAAATCTATCAACGTTGGCTTCGTCGAGTGCTGCCTCAATTTCGTCAAGCACGCAGAAATCCATCGGCTTTAATTTTAAGATTGCAAAGAGTATTGCAATAGCCGTAAGTGCTTGTTCACCACCAGAATAAAGCGAAAGTTTAGACAACTTTTTGCCCGGTGGTTCAACCTTAATTTCGATACCTGCTTCAATTTTATCGGTAGCGTTGGTGTAGTCAAGTTCAAGCGACTCTCTACCACCACCAAAGAGTTCTTTAAAGATTTTGCCTAAGTTTTCATTAATCTTTCTAAACCCTTCGTCGAATTGCGCCACCATTTCGTCTTTAATGGTGTTAAGCGCAGA
>JAGCMG010000010.1 GCA_017646555.1 Clostridia bacterium
CCAGTCGTTTCCCACGAAAGCGATATAACTGCTGGGCTTGCTAATAAAATCGCCTCTAAATATTGCGTTAAAACGCTGACGGCTTTACCTCAAACGGAAAAAGAGTTTAAAAACGGACTTTTTATCGGCTCGCCTATTAAAGCCAACACGAACGCTTACGATTATAAAAAATGTTTAAACGAGTTTTCTTTTAACAGCGATAAACCAGTGCTTTTAATTTTTGGCGGAAGTTTGGGCGCAAAACGAATTAACGAAACGGTTTTTAACTGCTTGGACGAATTGTTAAAAGACTTTTTTATTTTGCATATAACGGGTAAAAACTCTATTAAAAACGCGCCTAAAAAAGCGGGCTATAAGGCAGTTGAATTTATAAACGATATGAATAGCGCGTACGCGTGCGCGAGCGTGTGTGTGTCGCGTGCAGGGGCTAATTCGGCATTTGAACTTTTATCACTTAAAATACCAACCGTGTTTATTCCACTATCAAAAGCCGAATCGCGTGGCGACCAAGAAAAAAATGCCGAATACTTTTTTAAAAGTGGTTTAGCGCACGTAATTTACGAAAAAGACTTGACTGAAAACTCTTTAATATTTACCGTTAAATCAGCGTACTTAAACGCAAAAACGGTCAAAACTGAGCCGAACATTATAACCGACGCATCAGAAAAAATAGCCGACCTACTAATAAAAACAGCAAACAAAAACCACGCGTAGCGCGTGGTTTTTTATTTTTTATTCGTAAAGTTTGGCTAAATTTAGGGCAGTTGTTTTTATTTCGTCTTTTAACGATTTTGGCGATATTACCTTTATTCCACTACCGAAAGATAAAATCTTCATAATCAAACTCTTTTCTATCGGCAGGCTAACTTTTATATGATAGCCGTCGTCTTTACTTTCTACGTTTTCAACGCCAAGCCACTCTTCAACGTCAGATATAACGGTTTTATCTACTAAAAACTCAATTTCTTGGGTATTTTCGCCTATAAACCAAGTGTCAAACGGTAAACTTTCGCCCGTTTCACGCTTTGTAAAGGTTTCTTTTACCGTTTTGATTTCGCCAATTCTTGCTATCTTAAAAAATCTAAAATCTTGTCTTGTTCTACAAAACGCGTACACGTACCACACGCCTTGCTTAAAAACAAGCGTATGTGGTTCGATTTGTCTATTAGAAATTTCACCGTTTCTATCAAAGTATTTAATCTCTAAAACTTCTTGCTTGTCTGCTGAATACGCCATTTCCGATAATTTTTGCTTGTATCCGTCGGTATTAAGCCACGGGCCAGCGTCGATTATAAGATTGCCCGACTTTAAACTAATAGCCGAATTGCCCCTTTTAACCGATTTAAGTTTTTCAATAACCCTTTCTAAAACGGGGTCGCTTATTTCCGAATTGATTGCGTTTACAGCGTTTAGCGCGCCGTTATATTCTTCTTCCGTTAAAAAGCCTGCTGTTAACTTAAACGACGGACGAATTCTAAACCCACCGTCTGCGCCACGCACCGTTTCTATTGGAACGCCTGCAAGCGACAGCGAATCAATATAGCGATAAATCGTACGCGTGGTTACTTCGTACTTTTGCGCTAAACGCGTTGCCGATACTATATCTTTAGATAAAAGCGTAAATAAAATGTTTATCATTATCTCGTATTTCATAATTTTAACCTCTTAAGCATATTTTAATATAAAAATTAAATAAAGTCAATAAAATTTTAAAAATATGACAAGCATATGTCATATTTTAGACTTTATAATAGCGATGTAAGGAGGAATATTATGAAATTATTCAATACAATTTTTGACAAAGTTCCAAAACAAAAAGTAACGGTGGCTAGTAATAAGTCCACACTTGATAGGTATTACGACTACTGCTTTACACCAGTTAACGAATACCCTGAACTTAATAAAATCGCAAAGGCCTTAAAAAAAGAATTAAGTAAAAAATACGCGTAAAAAAATCCACCGTTATGGTGGATTTTATTTTTTTATAAAGTTTTTCTATCGATAAACGCACGCGAAAGCGTCATTTCGTCGGCGTATTCAAGGTCGGTTCCTATTGGAATACCGTGCGCTAAACGGCTAACCTTAATGCCAAGTGGTTTAATTAAAGACGAAATATACATAGCCGTCGCCTCCCCTTCAACGTCGGGATTAGTCGCTAAAATAACTTCCTTAACCGTGCCTTCAGCAATTCTTTCCAAAAGTTCTTTAATCTTAATATCGTTAGGGCCAACGCCGTCCATAGGCGAAATAGTGCCGTGTAAAACGTGATATACCCCGTCGAATTCGTTAAGTTTTTCAATCGCTATAACGTCTTTCGGCTCTTTTACGACGCACACCGTTTCACTTGAACGCTTTTTACAAATATCGCAAATATCGCCCTCGGAATAATTACCACATTTTTTGCAATAATGAACGTCGGTTTTAGCGGAAATTATTGCGTTTGCAAAATTTTTCGCCTCTTCATCCGTCATATTGATAATTTTGTACGCAAAGCGTTGCGCGGTCTTTTGACCGACGCCAGGTAAACGCGTAAATTCGTTTATTAACCTACCGATAGGCTCAATATAAACTTTCACGGCTTAAAAAAGCCCTCCCATGCCACCGAATTTACCAAGTTTTTCTTCGGAAAGGTCGTCCGCTTTAGAATATGCGTCGTTGATTGCTGCAACGATTAAATCTTCAAGCATTTCAATATCGTCAGGGTCAACAGCCTCAGGTTTAATGCTGATTGCCGAAATTTCCTTTTTACCGTTACAAGTAACGCTAACCATACCACTACCAGAAGTGCCTACTACTTC
>JAGCMG010000059.1 GCA_017646555.1 Clostridia bacterium
CATTGAACAAAAATTTTTATCGCCATACGCAGTAAAATCAGCCGATACGTTAGGCAGGGATAGACAAGAAGTTCCGTGTCCTATGCGTACGGAATTTCAGCGTGATAGGGATAGAATAATACACTCAAAAGCCTTTCGTAGACTAAAAAACAAAACGCAGGTATTTTATTCGCCTGAGGGTGACCATTATCGCACGCGTTTAACGCACACTCTTGACGTTGCTCAAATTGCAAGAAGTATTGCGCGTGCAATTTCGCTAAACGAAGATTTGACTGAAGCAATTGCTTTAGGACACGATTTAGGGCACACGCCTTTTGGCCATTCGGGCGAGAGAATATTAAATAAACTTTCGCCTAACGGGTTTGAACATAACAAGCAATCAAGACGCGTGGTTGAAGTTTTGGAGAATGACGGATTAGGGCTTAATTTAACTAAAGAAGTGCGCGACGGGATTGAAAACCATAAAATGAAATTAAACCCGTCCACATTAGAAGGTAAAGCCGTAAGTTTTTCAGACTGGATAGCGTATATAAATCACGATATTGACGACGCTATTAAAGCAAAAATTATAACGGCTGGCGATTTGCCGAAAGATTTAATTGATATTTTAGGGAACACTTCGCGCGATAGAATAAATACTATGATAA
The DNA here is from genome assembly GCA_017646555.1 of Clostridia bacterium. GTDB lineage: Bacteria > Bacillota > Clostridia > Christensenellales > Borkfalkiaceae > UBA11475. The sequence continues at coordinate 648 of JAGCMG010000059.1, forward strand.
CTTCCATTATGAAGGCAAGCGACGGTAAAAGCGAAGTTAAAATGGAAGATGAAATCTTTAACGCAACGGCAAAATTAAGGGCGTTTTTATACGAAGTCGTTTATTCTTCACCCGAAGCGCGTGGTGAAGAAATTAAGGCAGAGCGTATGCTTTCTGAACTTTACGCTTATTATAAAAAAGACCTTAAAAAATTGCCACTTGGCAACACGAAAATGCTTGATTACACGGATGAAGACCAAGTTATTTGCGATTATTTGTCGGGTATGACGGACAGGTTTGCCGTTGCCGTGTTTAATGATATTTTTATACCTAAAAATTGGAAATACTAATAGGCGTTATGCCGTATTTTGTAAAATAAAGGGGAAATTATGCGTGGTTTCGACGCTAAATTTTTAGACGAATTAAAAGCAAAATCGAATATTATTGATATTGTCGGCAAGTATGTTCATTTAGAACAGCGCGGTGGAAATTTTTGGGGAAGATGTCCTTTTCATCACGAAAAAACTGCCTCATTTTGCGTGAATTCAATCGACCAATTTTATTATTGTTTTGGTTGTCATAAAGGTGGGGACGTGATAAACTTCGTGCAGGAAATTGAGTCGCTTGATTTTTATGACGCTGTTAAACTTTTGGCAGAAAACGCGCGTATGGAATTGCCACAAACTTCTGCGTCTGATGAGAAAATTAAACAACAAAAACAAAAAAAATCAACAGTTCTTGCTATCTTAAAAGATAGCGCAAGGTATTACGCGTCAAATCTTAGAGCAGGGAATTGCGAAAAACACGAAGAATACATAAATAAGCGCGCAATCACTGCTGAAGTATTAAATACTTTCGGTATCGGCGCATCTTCAGGTTACAACGGCTTGGTTGATTATCTTAAACAAAAGGGTTACACTTATAGCGATATGGTTGAAAGTGGTGCCGTTTCCGAAAAAAACGGTAAGTATTTCGACGCTTTAGCAGGAAGACTTATAATTCCCGTAATTGACCAGTTCAATAACGTCGTTGCTTTTTGTGGGCGTATTATTGACGATAGAAAAGACGTGGGTAAATACGTAAACACGCGTGAAACGATTGTTTTTTCAAAAGGGAAAACGCTGTTTAACTTAAATAATTTGAAAAAAGTTAAAAATGAAGAAGGAATAAACAGCGTTATCGTCGTAGAAGGACATATGGATGCAATTTCACTTTACTCTGCCGGGGTAAAGAACGTGGTTGCAAGTATGGGGACGGCGTTAACTAAAGACCAAGCGCGAATTATTAAACGCTTTACTAACGACGTGTATATTAGTTACGACGGCGACTTTGCCGGTAGACAAGCCTCGATACGTGGGCTGGAGATTTTGCGTGACGAAGGGCTTGAAGTTAAAGTAGTTTCTATGCCGGATGGGTTAGACCCTGACGACGTGATTAAAAAATCTGGCGTCGACGCATATCGTGATTTAATTAAAAAAGCCAAACTTTTAATTGATTTTAAACTTGACGTATTAAAGCATACTTTTGACTTAAACACCAGCGACGGCAAGCGTAAATTTATTAAAGAGGCAATTAAGGTTATATCTGAAAGCGATTCAGCGTCCGAGCGTGAAGACCTATTAAAAAGTTTGCGTGATGAAACGGGTATAACTTACGAATCGTTAAAGCGCGAACTTGACGGAATAAATACGCAAACTGAAACACCGCGCGTGGTTATTTCCGACGAAACGCTAAAAGATAAAATCACAAGCGCTGAGCAGTTCGTGTTGTACGCGTTCTTGTTTAATAAAGAGTACGCGCGTGAAGAAGATTTGAACGCAATAGATTTTCCGTCTAAAACTGGTAGATTTTTGCAAAAATTTATTATAGACGAGCATAATAAAGGCGAACAGGTTAAACCGAATTTAGTATTCGACCTTGCAGAAGACGATATGCAAGAAGATATTAAGGAAATTTTTAAACTTGAAATCAGCCAAAACGCTAAATTAAACGAAGAAAAATATTTTTCGGACTGTATAAAAGCGTTAAAAGTAGAAACTATTGATAAAAAAATAGCCTACTTAACTAAAATGTACCGTGAAGAAAAGGACCTTTCTTTAAGGCGCGGTATCGCAAGCGAACTTTCGGCGTTAGTTGCCAAAAAAAGTGGCTTAAAATAGTAAAAAAACATAATCGTATAAACACAAAACGAAAATTACGGAGGAACTAATGGAAGAATTAAAGAACTGTTTAAGAGATGACCTTATGCAAGCAGTAGGCGACGTTGTTATTGAATACAAGAAAAAAGGCAACGTGTCCACCGACGAATTGTATGATAAGTTAGGCAAGTTAGAACCGACTGCAACTGAACTTGACGACGTGTACAAACTCGTTGAAGAAAGTGGTATTCAAGTAATTAACGAGGCAGACAGGGCTAACGAACTTTACGACCAACTTTATAACGATTCGGCGGTTTTAGACGATACCGTAAAAATGTATCTTAAAGACATAGGTAAAATCCCGTTACTTAGTGGCGACGAAGAAAGAGAACTTGCTCAAATTATGGTGGAAGGTGAAAACGAAGTAGTACGTAATGAGGCAAAAAGAAAATTGTCCGAAGCAAATCTTCGTTTAGTAGTTTCTATCGCTAAAAAATATATGGGTAGAGGGATGCTCTTTTTAGACCTTATTCAAGAAGGGAATTTAGGGCTTATGAAAGCCGTTGAAAAGTTCGACCACGCAAAAGGATTTAAGTTTTCGACCTATGCTACTTGGTGGATTAAGCAAGCAATAACTCGTGCGATAGCCGACCAAGCAAGAACTATTCGTATTCCAGTGCATATGGTTGAAACGATAAATAAAGAACATAGAATTTCGCGTAGATTATTACAAGAATTAGGTCGTGAACCGACTGCTGACGAAATTGCTGAAGAAATGAATATCGACGTTGAAAAAGTTCGCGAAATCTTAAAAATCGCGCAAGACCCTGTTTCATTAGAAACACCTATCGGTGAAGAAGAAGATAGCCATTTATCAGACTTTATCGAAGACGACCAAGGGAACTCGCCATCGGATATGGTTGATAGTTGAGCGCTTAAAGACCAACTCGTAGGATTATTAAATACTTTAACCCCGCGTGAAGAAAAGGTGTTAAGACTTCGTTACGGCCTTGACGACGGTAGACCAAGAACGCTTGAAGAAGTTGGTAGAGAATTTAACGTTACGCGTGAGCGTATTCGTCAGATTGAAGCAAAGGCTTTAAGAAAACTTCGTCATCCACAAAGGGCTAAAAAGTTAAAGGATTTCGTTGACTAATGAATAGGCTTAGTGAGATTTTTTCACACGTTCAAAAAACGGCGGTTTTTGCCGATATCGGTTGCGACCACGGCTTTATAGCAAAAATGGCTGTTGACAATAAAATTGCCGATAAAATTTTAATTACCGACGTTAGTGAAAAATGTCTTAATAAAGCAGTAGAATTATTAAAACGCGATATAGCGTTAGGCGTTGTTTTTCCGTTCATTACTGACGGTTTTAAGGGGATTTCTTCCGTTACCGAAGCCGTTATTGCAGGTATGGGTGGTGAAGAAATAATTTCGGTTTTAAGCGAATATTTACCACGTGAAAAAATTGATAGGCTTATTTTGCAACCTATGAAAAACACCCCGAAAGTTAGGGCGTTTTTAATTGAGAACGGCTATAATTTGGTAAATGATTACACCTTTTACGCCGATAAAAAGTTTTACGATTTAATCGTTTGTGAGCCGATAAAAGACGGTGAAAAAATAGTTTATTCAAACGACGAACTCTTATTCGGCAAACAAAATTTAGACGAATTGCCATGTGGCTTTATTAAGAAG
>JAGCMG010000011.1 GCA_017646555.1 Clostridia bacterium
ATGCCCGCCATTTTTATAAGACCTATAACGCTTCCGTCTTCGCCGTTAAGACCGTGTAAACAACTAATTGCACAAGATATAGGGAAAAGTTTTTTTATTTTATTTTTAGAAACTAAATATAAGTTGTTGTCTCCACTTAAAAGAGTTACTTTTTTTAGTTTTTTAAAGTTATTTTTCTTGTAATAACCTATATCAAAAAGTTCATTTCCGTATAAAAAGTTGCCCTTTCTATCTACGTACACGGGAATAGGCTCGAATAAATTTCTATCTAGCGAGTTTAACGTTAAAACGCCCGTAATAACCGAAACGTCGTGCTCGACGCTCTTGCCACCAAAAAACACTAAAATTTTCTTCAAAAAAAACACCTCCACAATTTTTTTTGCTTTGGTGCTTTTAATATCATAAGTATTTGTCTGGCAAGTCGTTTTCAAATAATACGGCGTCGCCACTTTTTACTATTTTTGAAAGTTCTTGTTTAGCATCTTCTAAAGTTGATACCATTATTATATTTTTGCTGTCAAACCCACTAGAAAGCAAGCCTTCTCTTATTCTTAGCGCCCTTGCTCTGCCAACTAATATAACGATATTTGCTACTTTTGAAATTTCTAAGCCAAACTCGTAATTCTTTTGAGATTCTAAAAATCCAAGTTCGACGATACCCGGTGTTACAACGAATTTCGTGCCACTAAAATTCTTTAAAACTTCTAAAGCGCTTCTAACGCCTTCTGGGTTAGCGTTGTAACTATCGTCTAAAATAGACACCCCGTTTTGACTTTTTATAAGTTCTAGCCTGTGTTTTATAGGCCTTATTCTAGGTATTGCCCTTGCAATTTCTTCTATTGTTAAACCCAAACTATCAGCAACTGCAACGGCTAAACAAATATTTGAAACGTTGTGTTTACCTAGTAATAAAGTACTAGTTTCTATCGACTTTTTGCCTATAAATAGAGTAAAAGTAGTGCCGTTTTCATTAGTTTTTATATTAGTTGCGTAAACGTAAGGTTTTTTGCTAACGTCAATTCCTGCAGTTTTAGACTTTAACTTACATTTATTGTGCATTTCTCTTGTATGCTCGTTATCAGCACTAAAAAACGCCGTACCTTCTTCCATATTTTCAATTATTTCGTACTTTGTTTTTTTAATATTGTCAAGAGCGTTGAACGTTTCTAAATGCTGACAAACAACACCCGTTACGACTGCAATATTAGGCTTGACGATATTCGTTAACTCTTTTATATCCCCAACGCGCCTTGCGCCCATTTCAGCAATAAATATATCTTCAGTACCATCTAATCTCTTTACCGTTTTAGTTATGCCAAGCGGAGTATTATAAGACTCCGGCGTTGCAACTACTTTATATTTTTCAGATAAAATAGTTTTTAAAATTTCTTTGACAGAAGTTTTACCACAACTACCCGTTATACCTATTTTTATAAGATTATCGTACGACGATAATTTTTCCTTACATTTTTCAACGTATTTTTTTATATTTAACTTTTCAAACGGCTCATTTATATAATATGCAACCCAAAGCAAATATGGTACGGCTATAGGACAAAAACATAAAATAGCGTATCTAAAATTAGCAAGCAAGTTGGTTCTAAAAGGTATTGCTATAAAGTTTACTAGTAAAACTAGCACTACGCTAAATAAAACGATTGATAAGTAATACGTTATTGAAAGCCTTATCATACGCTTAGTTAAAACTAGTGGAACTTTATCTTTCTTTTTAAGTTCACCCATATAAAATATGGCTAAGAAGACGAAATATACTATAAAACCAGCGTAGTCTACTAAATTATTATCTATAAACGATAAAGCCATATTTATTAAAATAAAGCCTAAAGTAGACAATAAAGACAACATAAAAAGTCTAGTAAAATAAACGTTGTCTTTCCTTGCTAGCCACTTAAAATAATCCGCCCCCTTATAACCGCATTGTTGCATTGCTTGCAAAAACCTATATGAAATAGACATCATTAAAACGGCGTTTATAAGACCTATTAAAATAAAACTGACTATTATTTGACCGGAAAATAGATGTGTTATTTTTTCAATGTCAAGTGGTAGCATTATACTATCTCCTTAAAAATTCGTTCACTATGGTATTAAATTCTCTATCTTTTTCGTTAAAACAAAAATGACCAGCGTTTTTAATAACGTAAAGATGAGAGTTTACTATATATTTATTAAACTTTTTAGCCATATATAACGGGGTTTCTTTGTCGTTTTCCCCAAAGACTAACAGCGTTTGATTTTTTATGTTTTTTACTTCGCTATCTAAATGCTCGTTTACAACTTTATAATAACTAGAGCGCATATTTCCGCTAAGCATTTTAAGTTCGCTACTGCCGAATTTTAGCCTTGCCTTTTTAGTTAAAAAAGGCTTTATAGCCTTGTATCCGTACACTTTAAAGTAGTATTTTAAACTTCTTTTAGGCTTAAGACCAGCACTTCCCGTTAAAACTAACTTGTCTATTTTTTCGCCAAGACTTATAAGTTTTACACCTATTCTCCCACCAAAAGAGTGGGCTATAAGGTCGTACTTGTCAACTCCTAACTCCCTTAATACTTTAATTATATCTTTGGCGTAGTCTTTTATAGAATACGCAAAAGGCAAACTCTTGCTCTTGCCAAAACCCGTAATATCAACGGCTATTACACGCCTAAACGAAGAAAAGTATTCCGTTTGATAATAAAAACTTTCCTTATTAGATAAATATCCGTGCAAAAAAACCAGTGGAAAACCTTCGCCTTTATCTTCTAGTACTATTCCGTCGATTTTTTTATAAATAATTACTCCTTAATAACCTTACACATCAAAAGAGCGTCTTCAACACCTTGATAGTATTTACTGCGAACGCCAATATAAGTAAAACCAAGTTTTTCATATAGGGCTTGAGCGCCTTTATTGCTTCGCCTTACTTCTAAAAATATTTTTTCTACGCTAAGAGTTTTAAGTTCATTTATCATCGTGTCTATAAGCATAGTAGCAACGTTTTTACGCCTGTAATTTTCGCTTACAGCAATAAGGTTAATTTCAGCCTCGTCTAAACAGTAATTAACGGCTATATAGCCTATAACCAAGTCTTCTACCTTTGCAACGTAGCCTAAAAAATTAGGGTTATTGTAAGCGCTTACTATCATTTCTAAAGACCAACAATCGCTAAAACACTCTTTTTCTAATTGGCTAACTTGCAAATTGTCCGTTTGTTGCCACTTGCAAATTATCATAACCCTTCCTCTGCCTGACTTTTTCTAACGTATAGTGGA
>JAGCMG010000060.1 GCA_017646555.1 Clostridia bacterium
CCAGCAAGTTGTAAATCCCAAACGGGCAGGGTGTCTAAAACAATTGATTTATCGGGATTTTTTAATAAATTATTGCGTTGTTCTAAAATTTTGTTGTATCTAATTAGCGCCGTAAAATATTTTTTTGATAGTTGCGATAACGGAATATTCATAAACCTACGCCTATCTTCAGGGCTTTCTTGCACTAACTTTAATTCGGCAGGATTAAAGAACACGCTATTGATATTACCGAAAATATCTGCCATTTTGCTAATTTTAGCGCCGTTTACCTTTATTTCCCTATCGCCGTTTTGATTAAAGCAGGAAGAAAGCGTAATCTTGCCGTATTCGGAATAACCTTCGGCAAAAAGTTCAGCGTAATCTTGTCCACACCTAATAAAAATCTTATGTTTTGCCGTTTTTGGCGAATACCCCGTGCATAGCAAAAAAACCGCTTCTGCAACGTTGGTTTTGCCTTGAGCGTTCGCGCCGACTAATAGGTTTAACCCGTTTGTAAACTCAAAAGTTTCGTCGGTATAATTTCTAAAATTTTTAAGCGTTAAAGATTTAATGTACATAGTCTTAAAAGTAAAATATTAAAATTTTTGCGTTTTTGCGCTAATTTGCTTTATTTATTTTTAAAATTATTATATAATCTTTTTTACCCGATTGCAAGTATGTTCGGGGCAAAAGAGGAATTTTTATGGAAAGTTACGAAATTTTATGGAATAATGCACTCATAGATTTGCAAAATAAAATGACGCAAGCATCTTATAATACTTTTATCGCGACTTTAATCCCCGTTGACGTAAAAGACGGCACTTTAGTTTTATGGTCGCAAACTACCCTTACGGCTAACACTGCTACGGAAAAGTTTGCCGACGCCATTAAAGAAGCCATTGATAAAGCGTCTTCTGGCGCGCTTTGCGATTTTGAAATCGTAGTGGGTAAAAATAAAGATACTGCGCTTAAACAAACTAAAAACAAGGTAAAAGTAACTTCTACTTTTTCGGGCTCTCCTATCAATCCACTTTTTACCTTTGATTCTTTCGTAGTAGGCGAATCTAATAAACTTATTCACGCTGCAGCAAAAGCCGTTGCCGAACACCCTGGCGAAAGTTTTAACCCACTCTTTATTTACGGTGGAACAGGGCTTGGCAAAACGCATATCTTAATGGCTATCGTAAACCACGTTAAACTTAAACATCCGTCTAAGAACGTGTTATACACCACTTGTGAACAGTTCACTAATCAACTTATTGAGGCTATTTCACGCGGTAAAAATAACGGTCCTGAATTTAGAAACACTTTTAGAAACGTTGATATCTTACTTATCGACGATATTCAGTTTTTATCGGGCAAACAACAAACGCAATCGGAATTTTTCCATACCTTTAACGAACTTATTATGCAAAATAAGCAAATCGTTATCGCATCCGACCGTCCACCTGCTGAAATTGAAGTTTTAGAAGAACGCTTACGCACGCGTTTTGAAGGTGGGCTTTTAGCAGACGTTCAAAAACCTGATATCGAAACGCGAATTGCAATTTTGAAGAAAAAATCCGAAGAAAAGAAAGTTATCGTCGATATGAAAGTTTTAGCACATATCGCTGAAAAAGGCGACGAAGATATTCGTTCGCTTATCGGTAAACTTACCAAAGTTATTTTTTCTTCACAATTACACGAAAAACCGATTACCATTGAACTCGTTGACGAAGCGTTAAAGGAAAGTGCTTCAAGCGAAACGGAAGAAATTAAAATCGACGATATTATATCTCAAGTTGCCGATTTTTACAATATCAAAAAATCCGATATGCTTGGCAAAAAGAAAAATAAAGAATTTACTGAACCAAGGCAAATTTGTATCTATTTAATAACCGAACTTCTTTCCTTGCCATTGGTTACTATCGGTCAAAAAATGGGTGGGCGCGACCACGCTACCGTAATTTACGCGCGTGATAAAATTTCCGACCATATTAAATCTTCTGCTAAACTTGCTACGGAAGTTAACGACCTTAAAAATATGATTTTGAAAAAATAACGCATAGCGCATAGCGTTATTTTAACGGAAAATACAAAATATGAACTTTTTTAACGAAACCCAATGTGATGCAGTCGTAATAGGCGCAGGCCACGCAGGGTGCGAATCGGCGCTTGCTTTAGCAAGGCTTGGATTTGACACGGTAATGCTTACACTCAATTTAGAAAGCATTGCTTTTATGGCGTGTAACCCGTCTATCGGTGGCACGGCAAAGGGACATTTAGTAAGAGAAATAGACGCGCTTGGCGGTCAAATGGGAATAAACGCGGATAAGGCTTGTATGCAAATCCGTATGCTTAACCGTGGGAAAGGTTCTGCAGTGCAATCGCTTCGTTCTCAATCAGATAAATACCTTTACCACGCGTTGATGAAAAAAACGCTTGAAGAAACGAATAATTTAAGAATTTTACAAGGTGAGGCTGTTAAAATTTTAACCGAAGACGGCGCAGTTAGTGGTGTTTTGACTTCGTTTGGTGGACTTATAAAAACCAAAGCCGTAATCGTAGCGACAGGCGTTTACTTAAACGCTGAAATCACTGCTGGCGAATGGCAACAAAAATGCGGGCCGAACGGTTTTGCCCCTGCTAACGCTCTTACCGAAAATTTGATTGAACTCGGTTTTACCGTTAGACGATTAAAAACCGGTACGCCTGCAAGAGTTGACGGAAGAACTATTGACTTTTCTAAATGTGAAATTCAACCGGGCGAAACTAACGTGTATCCATTTTCGTTTATGACGGACGGTGTTCCTGAAAAACAAAAACCGTGCTATTTAACCTATACGAATGAAAGAACGCACGAAATAATAAACGCTAATTTAGAGCGTTCACCTTTATACTCGGGGCTTATAACGGGTGTTGGCCCAAGATATTGCCCGTCGATTGAAACGAAAGTCGTTAGATTTAAAGATAAAGAACGCCATCAAATTTTTTTAGAACCTGAAGGCGAACTTACTAACGAAATTTACGTGCAAGGTATGTCGTCCTCACTTCCGCACGATGTACAAAAGGCTATGTATAGAACTATACCTGGGCTTGAAAACTGTGAAATCACGCGTTACGCTTACGCGATAGAATACGATGCGATTGACGGAACGGAACTTAAACTTTCGTTAGAAAGCAAAAAGGTTAAAAATCTTTTCACAGCAGGTCAAATTAACGGCACGAGTGGGTATGAAGAGGCTGCTGCGCAAGGTCTTATTGCAGGCATTAACGCAGGGCGCGCGCTTAAAGATTTACCACCACTTATTCTAAAACGCGACGAGGCGTATATCGGTGTTTTAATTGACGATTTAGTTACGAAAGGCACAGACGAGCCGTATAGAATAATGACTTCACGCGCAGAACATAGAATATTCTTGCGCCAAGACAACGCCGATTTTAGACTTACCGAAAAAGGTAGAGAAATCGGGCTTGTATTAGACGATAGGTGGAATAGATACCTAAATAGAAAACAAAGTTATTTAAACGCGAAAATAGAAGCCGAAGAAATCCACTCACCTAAAGAAATGAACGAATATATCGTATCTAAAGGGTTCCCTATATTATCGAGCGGAATATCGTATAAAGATATGATTAAGCGCGGTATTTCTATTAACGAAATCGTGGAAAAATTTTCAGCGTTTAAAGATTTATCAGCCGACACTTTAGAAACGATAGAAACCGATTATAAGTACGAGGGCTATCTTAAAAAAGGGCTTGAACAAATTGAAAGGGCAAAAAAACTTGAAGAAAAGAAATTGCCTAAAGATATCGATTATATGACTATCGACGGACTTAGGATGGAAGCGAGAGAAAGTTTAAATAAAATCAAACCCGATAACCTTGGTCAAGCAGGAAGAATTTTTGGCGTAAACCCTGCCGATATTGCTGTTTTAATGGTTTATCTGAAAAAATAAAATTTGAGCGTAAAGAATTAACTTTACGCTCTTTTTTAATGCTAATTTTTATTAAATTTTAATATTTTGGTTAAGTTTCACACTACCGTTATAGGTAAAATCCGTCCGTTACACTAATCTTGCCAATGCGCTTTAAGATAAATATTAATATCTATTTCGTGATAAGTCGCGCCTGCGCGTGCTTGAATTACGGCTAATTTATAGTTGGTTTCGTTAAACTCCATCGTGTATTCGCCGTCTAAATACCAACCGTCGAAAACATAATTAAATCGGTTAAAATATTCTTCCTTAGGTAAATTAGATAGTGCTACTTGATAAGTGTTGCCGTCGTCAATAGTTACAAGAGAAACATTGTTATACCCTATCGCGCCGTAATGCTCTTTTGCAACGCTTTCAATTATGCTAAACCCGTCCCAACAATAAATAAGTCTTACCGTGGGCAAATTTTCAAACTTTGGGTAAAGCGTGTAATAGCCTTTATTCGTGCTATATTCAGCGTAAAAATTTTGTAAGTTTAACGGTTTTTGGTAATTTCTATCTAAATACCAGCCTGCAAAAGTTTTGCCACTTGGCACGATTAAATCGTTTTCATTTGGAAAGGACGAAAAGTAAGTAGTTAAATTAGCAGTATCAACAATGCGTTGATAAACTTTGCCAGAGATTTGATTAGCCGTCTTAAATTCGGTGGTAAAATCCCCTTCGATATTAGCGTCGAAAACGAATAAGGTTTTATTATTTTCTATCCATTTAGCGTACACGGTTGCGCCTTTTTTATCGGAAAAATGCGTTTCCCAATTCTCTTGGTTGTAAATATTATCGGCAGTGCCGTCTGCATCAAAGTACCAACCTGCAAAAATTTGACCACTTGGCGCGATTAAATCGTTTTCGGTAGGTAGTTCAGTCATTTTTTTATTGCCGACAATCTTGCTTAAATTTTTAGACGTGAAATTTCCGTTGGCTTTACGGTATTCGTTGGTATAGTCCGCCTTTGAATGATTAAGGTTTATATGCACGGAAACGGGGTCCGCACACGCTACGCATGTTAAAAACGTCGCTAAAATCAGAATAAAAGCGATAAGTTTTAAAGCAATTTTTTTCATAAGTTAGACCCCCTTTTAATTATATTTGTTACCTAAATTATAACATGATTTCGCTAAAAATGCAATACTTATTTTTTGTTGACAAATAGCGCGCGAATTAGTACAATATTTATGAGTCGGTTGTGTAATCGCGGGGGCGTATGAAAAGACGCCAATGAGGAAAGTCCGAGCATCATAGAGCAAGGGCGCCGGAGAAATCCCGGTGAGGGTGACCTTAAGGAAAGTGCAACAGAAATAAACCGCCTATTTTTAGGTAAGGGTGGAAAGGCGCGGTAAGAGCGCACCGTACCCTTGGTAACAAGGGTAGCCATGTAAACCCCGTCCGATGCAAGATTGACAAAGCATAGCGCATAAACTGCTCGTTTGCTGTGCTTTAATAAAATATCGCTGGAGGCCATTTGAGAATTTGGTCGTAGATAAATGATTACACACGACAGAACTCGGCTTATAGACCGACTCGGCGGTTGGGCAACCAACCGTTTTTTATTTTAAAATTTTTAATCTATCCTCTATCATTCTTAGCGTAGTCTAATAATCCCTTTTTTTAGATACGTTCAACTCGTTTCGCTCGCTCAGTATTACATAATTGTCACTTTTTGGTTAAGTTTCATACTACCGTTATACGCAAAAAGCACCCGACAGGTGCTTTTTTGATTAGTTGTTATGCTTATGTTTTTATGATTGCGGAATTGTCAATACTCTGTTCTTTCCATATCTATTGCAATTTTGCTTTTTGTGTGATATAATTATTTGCAAATAATTATAAATTAAGGATTTAATCTATGACTAAAAAAGTAATTGCGTTTTATAAAATAGTTCTTATCGCTTTAATGGCGGTTTGTTTAACGCTATCAATTTACGGATTTACTAAAAAATCGCCGACCGTTTTAGCGCAAGGCACGCCTGTTTCTTACAGCGCGGATTTTTCTAACGGTTTACCTTTTGACTGGGTAGAATATAACCGTTCAGACGTTTCACACACAAAAAACCCTACGACCAATAACGGCAATCTTATTTTAGAACACGATATAACACGCACCAACGACGATGCAAAACCGTTATATTACGGTGGTATGTATAAAATAGCGCAATCGCTTGGCGATTTAACCGATTTTACTTTAAGCCTAACCTATCGCGTGCTTGACTTTAGAGATAATAGCAGATGGGTTGGCGTTATGTACCACACTAATGAAACGAACGACGGTCAAATTTCGGGCTATATGATGAACTACCGTGTGAACGGTAAAAGCGCTGGTTCAGTAGTACAAACTGGCCCTACTTTTAACGACTTTAATATAGTTGAAAACACCGGCGTAGCACACGACAGAACGACCTTTATCACCCTTAAAATCGCCGTTAGTGGTGATACGGCTACGCATTACGTAAACGACCAAGTGATAACGACTTACAATTTTTCCGATAAAACCGATTTATTAAAAGTACAAAAATCGGGTGGGCTCGCGCTTATCGTTAACATTTCAAAAGTTGAAATAAAAGACCTTTCTATTACGGGTTATAAAGTAAACGGACAAACGGCGTACGTAGCAGATTTTTCTAACGGTTTACCAAACGATTGGGCTAAAAACGCTAAAGGCGCAGTTGAAGAAACTTCACACCAAAAAGTTGCAAACGGACTTCAACTTACCCACGCCGGCTCACAGGACGCAAACAACTATTACGGTGGGTTTTATGATATCGCGACTAACTTAACGAACGCAACCGATTTTATACTTGAAGCGAAAATTTCAATGCCTTCTTACGAAAACGACGCGCGCTGGTTTGGTATAGCGTACCATAAACAAGAAAACGATTTAGGCTATTCTTCGTTCTATTTAATGAACTACCGTCAAAACGGAAACTCGGCTTATTCAACGGTAACGAGCGCACCAAAGTTTAACGACGAATACACTTCCGAAACGGGCTTAACCCAAGGCGAAAATATTTATCGCACTATACGTATAGTCGTAAAAGATAAAACGGCTTACCATTATATAGACAATACGCTCGTTCAGTTAATAGATTTACAAAGCAAAGAAAGCATACTCGGCAACACGCAAACGTCAGGTGGTTTTGCAATTTTATTTAACAAGTGTTCTATCGTTATCGACTATTTATGGATAAAGGCTGAAGTTTTAGACGAAACCTGCCCTACTACGAGTTCCATTAGCAACCCTGCGTTAGAATTTGCCCCTACTATCGTAACCGAAACGGACGAACTTTTAGATATCACTGCTACAACGAGCAAAGATTTTGCCGACAGTATGATTTTTGAACTTGACGCTAATCTTAACGTAGTAAGTAACGGCGCGATTTTAACGACGCTTTCAACTGCTCTTAAAAGAACTTACACCGCGTCTTTGCCTATCGTAAGAATTTCAAACGACGATACTAAAACGGCTTTCTTAAAATATATTAGCGATAACGATATCACCGATATCGCGGTAATTTCCGATAACAGCGCTTTATTGAAATCAATAAGAACGAGTGATGCGGGTAAAAATATTCGCGCAATCTTGGACTGGACGAATACTACGCTTAACGATAAAACCGACTGGCAAACGGTTGTAAACACGACTAATGCTTGTCGCGCAAACGTTGCCCTTTTATCGGAAAAAGACGCAACCCGTCAAGCCGTTACTTATATTCAAGCAAGACTTATGACCGTTTGGGTTAAACAAGATAGTTACAGCAGTTTTTCCACGCACGAAATAATAACGACGGGCGCATACGGTATAGTTAGCGCAAAGCCCGACAAAACCTATCAGGACTTTTTAACCTACACCGATATATTGCCACTTGTGAGAACGCCTTACAATATAGCGCATAGGGGTATTCCTAACGACTATGCCGAAAACTCTTTATACGGCTATCAAATGGCGTACGAAACGGGCGCAACCCATATTGAAGTGGACGTTCACTTAACTGCCGACGGGCAACTCGTAGTAATGCACGACGATAGCATTGATAGAACGACTACCGGCACGGGCAAGGTTAAAAATTTAACCTTATCGCAAATTCAACAATATAAAATAGATAGAGTTTACAACGGCTCTTATTTAGAAGAATACGCTTATGAGCCGATTCCGTCACTTGCAGAAGTTTTCGGGGCGTTCGCCGATAAAGATATCGTTTACGCTCTTGAAATTAAATCGTACGAAGACAACGTCGTTGAAAAACTTAAAGAACTTATCGCGACCTATAACGTTAAGCACCAAATCTTCGTTATATCGTTTAAGTTAAACGTTATTGAACAAATGCGCGACGTTTTACCTGAAATTCCATCTGCCCTGCTTGGCGCACATATCGTAAGTGGTAATATGACGACAGCGTTTACCGATAACAACAATATGTTCCGTGCTGAACGCTATGCGCAATTAGCGTCGCTTGCAACGAATTTAGACTCTTCTAACGGTGAAGCGTTCTTAACCGAATCACTTAAACACCGTGGGTATATGAGTTTTTTCTGGACCTATCAAAAGCAAGAAGATATTGAAAAAGCGTTTAGGCAAGGCTGTTTAGGTATTACGAATAATAAATCGCAATCGCTTGAACCGTACGCGCGCTTTTTACAAGCAGTTCCTAACGAATATATCGTTTCTAATATCGACGATATTTTAGCAAACGGTCTTTCAATGCAATATATAACCTACGGCGACGATAGTAAATCTTGCACGGCAACGGTACACGCTTATAACACGAGCGAATACTACACCGACGCTATATTTAAATATTCTTTTAGAAGTAATACTTATAATTTAGTTTACACTCTTTATAGTGAAAGCGTAAGAATTATAAACCCTGAATATTTTATGAGCGTTCAAGAAATAAATGCCTTGTTGAACGCATCGATAGAAAGTCTTACTGCTAACGATATCCCTAATATAGAAAAAACCAAAATTGCTTACCAACTTTTAAGTGAAAGCGATAAAGCATTGATTGATATTGCTGATGCTGACCGTTTGATTGAACAATTAAACACCCCGATGTCATATCAATTAACTCTGGTTTTCGATAATAATAAAGGCACGATAACCGGCGCAAACGACGGCGATATCTTTAACTTTAACGATAGCGTTTCCCTACAAATCAGTAGTAAACAAGGCTATGTGATTTCTTCCATTACGGTGAACGGCAACGCAGTTAATATCAGTTCTAATAAAAACACCACCGTTACTTTCGTTGTCAAACAAAATAGTTCCGTAGTCGTATCGTTCGCAGTTGATAACTCCACGAACAACAACTCTAACTCAAGTTTCGGTTGCGCTATGAATTTAACAGCCGATGGCACTACTTTAATAACGCTAATTAGTTTACTTATCTTAGGCGTGATTATTCTAAATAAAAAAAGAGCGAATAAAAACTAATCACCCTTAAAAACATAAAATGGTCAAGTTTCATACTACCGTTATCCACAAAAAGCACCCAAACGGGTGCTTTTTAAGTATGCTTTTTCTATTTTCATAATGGATTATATCCTTTGTTAGTTTTACGCGAGGCATTTTCTAATATGATTATAAACTATAAGAACGCACTTTGTCAATAGTCAATTTTTCGCTAAATTACGCTATGAAAGTAACAAGTTTTTTTTGCTTTTTTATTCTAATTTGTTTGCAAAATTATTGCTTTTATAGTATATATATAGGTATCTGGGTGTGGCGCAGTTGGTAGCGCGCTTGAATGGGGTTCAAGAGGTCGGGAGTTCAAGTCTCTTCACTCAGACCAAAAAAGCAAGGGTTTTTACCTTACAAGCAAGGCTAACCACCTTGCTTTTTTATTTTACCTAAATTGATATAAGAGTAAATCTTCTAACCGTTCAAAATTATACGGATATGCGTTACAACCACCATACTCTAAAATTTTACCGTCATTATAAAATATCTTTAACGACCAATCTTCGCCGTCTAAAATTGATATGTTAAACCTTTTTGTATGATAGTTTTTGCGCCATTCGCCTATGTGTAAATTGTTGAACAACTTCAAAAAAGTATCTTTGTCCATTTTTTTATCGGCATTTGGCTGTAAAAAATTCGATTTAAACAACGGCGCGTTACCCGATAAATCAACTTCTATCGTATCAGATGTCCTATTAACCCCACCATAAGTTAGTTTTATATTTTTTATTTTACTTGACTTTTCAAAAAAATTTATGTCGCTTAGTTCAAGCCGACCTTCTTTATAGTCGTTAAAAAGCAAACTATATCTTAGCCTTGCCATATTCAAAAAATCACGCTCACAAGAAAGCATTGTCAATTCCGTGGGGCAAGTCGTTTTTTTATAATTAGGGTGTTCCATTTCCCTTTTTAATCTTTGTATTTTCTTTTCCGTGCGTTTAATTATTTTGAGCAAACGCACTTTGTCAGTTGTTTCTAATAAAGAATAATCTAAAATATACATAATCGTGACCTTTTTATATGATAATAGGCTTTATACACGACAGTTTTAGTCATAATTAAAAAAATTTTTTGAGTTTGTATAAATTTTTAAAAATAGCGCACTATTATAAGCGGAGGGCGAATTATGAAAACAACTTCGATAATCGCTTACGCTGGCGTAATTATTGGCGCAATCGTATGGTTACTCGTTGGTCTTTTTGCGTTCAACCCCGTTACTTTTATAGCGGGTTCGGGCGTTATTGCAAGAATTATCTACACTTTCGTAGGAATTTGCGCACTCTGGCTAATTTTTAGTTGGATTGTTGGTAGACCTGCATACGATAAATAATAGCGTAATATATTTATAGGGCAGTGGGTTTCTACTGCCCTTAAATATTTACTAAATATGTTAAAGAATATAAATTTTCTAAAAGTTATTGACAATTTATTTTTTAGTGTGTAATATATAACCATAAAGTTAATAATCGAGGGAGTAATCAGCGCAATCGCGCGGTAAATCGTCATCACAACCTTTCGGTTCGGTTTGCCTTAATTGATGAGACTCGTTTTGTAAATAATAAACAAAACCCGTCTTCCCTATAAGGCGAGTTATCGTCCTTTTTTTATTTACGAACTTTTATCTATACTTTAAATAATTTTTAGGAGCAAAAAATGACTTTTCATCAAAAAAGTAAAGAAGAAACCCTTGCCACCTTATCAACCGACGAAAAACTTGGGCTTTCTAATCAAGAAGCGCAAACTCGACTTGAAAAAAACGGTCCGAACAAACTTAAAGAAAGCAAGAAAAAATCTATTATCGTTAAATTTTTAGAACAATTTAAAGACATTATGATTTTAATATTGCTCGGCGCGGCGGGCGTATCGTTCGTGGTGGCGTGCGTTGAGAAAAACCCTATGGAATTTTTTGAACCGTTACTTATACTTGTAATCGTTCTAATCAACGCGACGATGGGCGTTATGCAAGAAAACAAAGCCGAAAAAGCACTTGAAGCGCTTAAAAATATGTCAGCACCACACGCAAGAGTTATTCGTAACGGCGTGGAAACAGTGATTGACGCTAAGGATTTAGTCGTTGGCGATATCATTAAGTTAGAAGCAGGTGATTTCGTTCCGGCTGACGCAAGACTGTTATCTTCAACGGCATTAAAGTCGGAAGAATCGGCATTAACAGGCGAATCCGTTCCGTCGGAAAAATTTGCCAACGAACAAGTTAAAGCCGACGCCCCGTTAGGCGATAGAATTAATATGGTGTATTCGGGTTGTTCAATCACCTACGGCACGGCGACGGCTGTCGTTACGGCAACGGGTATGGATACCGAAATGGGTAAAATCGCTAATATGCTAAACGGCGAAAGCGACA
The DNA here is from genome assembly GCA_017646555.1 of Clostridia bacterium. Classification (GTDB taxonomy): domain Bacteria; phylum Bacillota; class Clostridia; order Christensenellales; family Borkfalkiaceae; genus UBA11475. The sequence continues at coordinate 11,771 of JAGCMG010000060.1, forward strand.
CCCAAACACCGTTACAAAAAAAGTTAGCGTCGCTCGGTAAATATTTAGGCGTGATTGCAATTTTTGCTTGCGCGATTATTTTCGTGATAGGCTTAATCAACGATACCCCACCACTTGAAATTTTTATGACGGCAGTATCGCTTGCTGTTTCAGCAATCCCTGAAGGCTTACCTGCTATCGTTACGATAGTTTTATCTATCGGCGTTCAGCGTATGGTTAAAAAGAACGCGATTATTAAAAAATTGCCTGCTGTTGAAACTTTAGGAAGCGCGTCGGTTATATGTTCAGATAAAACGGGTACGCTTACGCAAAACCGTATGACTTTGGTTGAACTTTACCTTGATGGTGCAGATTCAAGCGTAACGGTAACGCCAAATATGACCGAAAATGAAAAAACTTTATTAAAATACGGCACTCTTTGTTCGGACGGAACGGTGGTGGAAGACGAAAATGGCGTTTACCAACATATTGGCGACCCGACTGAAACTGCTATAGTTTTAGCAACCCTAAACAATAATATAAAGAAAGAAGATTTAGAAAAAGAATTCGTTAGAGTGGGCGCCTTACCGTTTGATTCCGATAGAAAACTTATGACGACGGCGCATAAATACGGCGACAAAATTTTGGTAATAACTAAAGGCGCGTGTGACCAAATTACTAAAATTTGCGTTAACGGCGATTTGCAAAAAGCCGAAGAAATAACGCAAAAATTAAGCGCTGAATCGCTCCGAGTCTTAGCCGTTGCTTATAAAATTATTGATACTCTTCCAAGCGAAATTACAACCGATAACCTTGAAAGCGAACTAACCTTTTTAGGGCTCGTCGGTATGATAGACCCACCACGCCCAGAAGCAAAAGATGCTGTTGCACTGTGCAAAAAGGCAGGCATTAAAGCAGTTATGATTACGGGCGACCATATCGTAACGGCTTCCGCTATAGCAAAACAACTTGGCATATTAAACGACGGGGAACGCGCTATGACGGGCGCTGAATTAGATTTACTCACCGATAGAGAACTTGATGAGATAGTAGAAAGCGTTTCGGTATATGCAAGGGTTTCGCCTGAAAACAAGATAAGAATAGTAAAGGCTTGGCAAAGAAAAGGTCAAGTCGTAGCAATGACGGGCGACGGTGTAAACGACGCGCCTGCCCTAAAAGCAGCCGATATAGGTTGCGCTATGGGTATAACGGGTACGGACGTAGCAAAAGGCGCTGCCGATATGACTTTAACCGACGATAACTTTTCAACTATCGTTGAAGCAGTTAAACAAGGCCGTGGCATATACGCTAACATTAAAAAAGTAGTAGGATTTTTACTTGGCACGAATATCGGTGAAGTTATAACGGTTTTCGTTGCTATGCTACTTTGGGGAATTTCGCCGTTTGCATCAATGCAACTACTTTGGATTAACCTTGTAACCGACTCTTTCCCTGCGATTGCGCTCGGTATGGAACCCGTTGAAAAAGACACTATGAATAATCCACCTAAACCTAAAAACGAAGGCATTTTTGCACACGGTTTTGGCGTAAGAATTATTTTACAAGGCTTTATGTTTGGTGCTCTTTCGCTTTTAGCATACTGGCTTGGCAATAAAATGTACGCAGGCGCAGGCACGACTATGGCGTTTATGACCCTTGCCCTTTCACAAACCGTTCAGGCTTACAATATGCGTTCGGAACACTCTTTATTTAAAGTAGGGTTCTTTACGAATAAAAACCTTAATTTAGCAACGCTTGGCTCACTTGCGCTTATGGCGTTGGTGCTCTTTACCCCTATTAGAATTGCGTTCGATTTAATAGCGTTACCGTACTATATGTATTTAATCGCATTAGGGCTATCTATCGTTCCACTTGTAGTTATGGAAGTTTCTAAAGCGTTTGGCTTAATTAAACACGAAACGCATAAATAATAATGACTAAACCTTAAACTCACAAACCAAAAAGGCACTCGTTTGAGTGCCTTTTTTTTATTTGGTTTTCATTAGTTTTTTGACTGAAATAAGTACTATTATACCGAATAAATAAATTGATAGGCTTTGGCTTATAAGTAGTGAGATTACGTTGTAGATATAAACAATTTCTAACTTGCCGTAGGCTAAATACCAAATAAGTGGTAGTAAAAACGCGTTTAATATAATCGGGAAAAATCCACCGACGATAAATTTAAGCACGGTGTTTTTAATGATTTTACCAACAACAAAAGTTAAAAGGCTTGCGACAAGCGTTATAAGCGCGCCTAAAATAATATCAATTAACGCGCAACCCGTAATTAAATTGACTATTAAGCACCCTATAAAAAGTCCTGGGATTGCCTCTATAAAAAATAACGGTAGAATTGTTAAAGCCTCACAAAACCGTATTTGAAAAAACCCCGATGCAAACGAAAACGACGGAAAAACAAGCGCAACGTATAGCGCCGAAATAAGCCCTGCCCTTGTGATAAATTGAACTTTTTTATCTTTCATTTTTTAGTCCTTTAGCCAAAACTAAAAATAAAACGGTTGCCTTAAAAATATAAAGCAACCGAAAAAATTTTTATTGACTCGGTTGTTTTATAGAAGTGTTGTCCGAAAACCTTCTTAAATTTAGGTTACTATATTTACTTGCTGTTTGTCAAGCAAATTTTAACGCTATTAAAAAGCCGACGCGATTTTTTCAAACTTGTCTTTTTGCTTATCGATAACGGCTTTATCTGCTGGTGCTGGTTCATAGTAGCCTAATTCGTTCATTAGATTAAACACGGCGTACTGGTCGCCTATCGCCGTCGTTAAGCCTGTTTTAATAGCCGAACGAACCTTGTTACCACAACTTTCAGTAATCGCCGTGCTATACATTTTGACCATTTCCTTTTCGACGAATAATAAGTCTTGCAAAGTGTCCTTTTCGTTTAATTGATTGTTTTGTTTTTGACTTGCCATTTTAATTTCCCCCTTACAATAAATTTAAAAGCGCGTTAAAGCGTTTTTGGTGGTTTTCGGAAAGTTTGTTAAATTCTTCCTGTAAAACTGGGTCGGTCATTTGTTTAGAATATAGCCTTGTTTTTTTTACGGCGTTTTCTTCGTAAGTGAGTAAATCTGCAATTAGCGTAACTTCCTTTGCAGTAAGATTATTGTTCGGCATATTTGCCCTCCTTTACTTTACTACCTTTTTTATTGCCGATAACAAAATTTTTTATACAAAAAAGGGGCTTGAAATTAGCCCCTTTATATATTATTGTTTATAGATTAGTCAGCGAAGAAATATTCAAGCGCGCCTTTGGTATCGTCGCCACCCCAGTATTCCCATAAGAGATTGTTATCAGCCATATTTTCTACGTCGATATAATCGCTTGCGGTGAGCCACGCTTGCATTTGGTTTTTAACGGTTGTTGCAATTGCTTTCCAAGCATTTTCAGCAGTTTCGTCTAAACCTGCTTTTTGCGCTTCGTTAAAGCCTTCTAATTTAGCAAGTAAGGTGTTCATTTTTACGCAACGAATATATTTATCGTATGCTTTAACTGCTTCGTCACCAAGGTATTCCTTTTGTGCAGAAGTTAACGCGTCGTACGCTTTTGCAAGTTCAACGAAATCTTCAGTCGTTACCCAATCTTGCGTTACGCCGTCAATTTTTGCGTTGATAACGATTAAACTACCGTCGTCTTCTCTTACGTCAACGCGCATATCGGAAGATTGAAGTGCGTTATCACGGTATTCAACGAGTTTTGCTTCAAACATTTTAGCAACGTCTTCGTCGGTGTATTTACCTATTTCTTGAACTTTGGTTTGGTCCATAATCATATAGGTAACGTCTTCACCTTCTTCTTCAGTAAAGTCAGCGTCGTAATCGATAGCGTCAAGGTCAACAAAACGGATATAACCTCTATCTAAATCGGTAGGACCTTTAAAGAATAACTTGCCGTCTAAAATTTCAACGTCGTACCAGTCGCTACTTGCTGATTTTTCAACGATAACGTTTTCGTCGTGAACGTCTTCAGCATCAATTTCTACCGAACGAACGAAACTTTCACTATCAAAATAATAGATATAACCGTCGTATTCACCGATTAAAGTATCTACGCTTGCTTTTGCTACTGGGTACGCTTCAGACGCGTCTTTGGTAGCGTCGCTTTTATAGATAAAGCCAAGTTCGCTATTAAAGTAGTAGATTTCGTTAACGCTCTTTACAAGACCGTTAATGTTGGTGATATCTTTAAGAACTTCCCCAACGATAGTTTTTTGAGTATCTACGGTTGAAGTGTATAAAGTGTCAAGGTTGATATATTCGTGATTTTCAGCCTTAACCGTGTTAGCGCTTTCGTTAGTGGTAAGAACTACGCCGTTACCGATAAACGAAACGATTGAATAGGTTACAGGATTTACTTTACCGGTTTTTTCAGTGCTACCAGAACGGAGAAGTTTTGCTTGAGCCTCACCCACTTTATAAGCGTAAAGTTCGTTGTAATCAGCAATTTCGTCATTATCGGTTAAGGTAGGATACTTTTTAACTTCCTTAGTGAATAAAACCGATACGGTTGCGCCTTCGTTCATAGCGTCGTTAGATAAGAACATATAAGAAGTATAGTCTTTTGCTATTACTTTTTCAGCGCCCGTTGCAACGTCACGCGAAATGAGAACTGCTTTACTTTCGCCATTTTCAGTAACGGTGGTTTGGTAAACTAAATATACCTTGCCGTTTGCTTCAAAAAATCTAAACGGGGTGTCAAGACCTTTAATGGTTAAAATTTCTTCAACGCCAGAACCGTCGATTTTAGCCTTTTGGAATTCTAAGTGGTCGGTTGCAATTTTACCGTCAGTACCCTTTTTAGTGGTGGTTGTACCGTAGTAAAGATATTGACCGTAAAGGTAAATACCAGCGTTATAATCCTTTGCGCTTACGAGTTTTGGAACTACTATTTCAGATTTAGTCATATCCGATTTTGCAACTACTGCGATTGAACCTTTAATAGGCGTGCCGTAGTCGTTAGCGTCGGTGGAAATACCCATACCGTTAACATAGTAGAAATAGTTTTCGGTTTCAATTACCGAACCACCGTTGTTTAATACTGCGCCAGGGGTTTTTAAAGTAACCGCTGTAGTGGTCGGCTCATCACAAGCGACGAAAAGTAAACTGCTTGCAATAATAGCCAAAACTAAAATTATGGATTTGATTGCCTTTTTTATCATATAAAACTCCATTCGATAATATTTTAGTAGTGAACACTTTGTCAAACGCGCGATAATACGCGTATTTTACAATAGCATTACTTATTATATACTATAAACCGAAATATTGCAATACTTTTTTTGCACTTTTTCGTTATCTTAAGGTTTTTAATGAAAAATTTTGGCATATATGAACTCATCTCACGCTTAAAAAAAGAAAAATTCCCGTCAAACGATATCGCTAATTCCAGCACTTTTAATAAGCCTTTCGACTTAAACGAAGTGATAAAATTGGCGTCGTCTTTATTTAACGGCAAAAATATTTTAGATATTTTTAAGAAAAATCCTAACGAAAAAGATGCTCCCAGCACACCTATTTTAAAAAACGAACAATTTAAAAACGCACCCGAAAACACACCTAAAAACTATTCGTATTTTTCATCTCCACACACTAACCCACTTATTCAGGCAGGACTTAAACACGACGAATTCGTCAAACGCGTAAAAGATAAATGTTAAATTAAAAATCGATAATTTCGCCCGTCGTTGCACTTTGATAAATAACGCAAAGTCCCTCACCGAAAGGCTCGAAAATAGATAGTGGTATAAACGCGCTTTTTCCTATTAAACTTTTAGGCAAGTTGTCGTAACTACTTGGCACGGCGTATACTAAATATTTTATCTGATTTTTTTCGTTTATTACCCCTGCGTAATATTCTTTGCCTAAACTGTTTTTTAACTTGACCATACGGCTGTTTTTTATAAGTTTGGTAGCGTTTTCGTCAATACGGTGCGTTGAAAACAGTCCGTTTAGTTGTTCTTTCACTCTATTATAGTAGTCTTTTTCGCCGTGTTTAAGGCATAGTTCATCTTCATTAAAGCGTGGCTTACTTCCACGCTCTTTTTCTTCTTTTTCTTCCTTAATTCGTTCTTTAGAAAAAGTATTTTCATCGTTAAAATTTTCGCATTTTGCATTTAAAATCCCTCTCTCTTTTTCGTAATAATTTTCGGTGGCAATCTGTTCGTCGTCGTAAAATAAATCACCGAATAATTTTTTATTTAAAATCTCTAAAATATCAACTTCACTACTAAAATCCCCAACTTTTGCACAAAATAAAGGGGTAACGATTTTTTCGCCCGTTTTAAAAATTAAAGCGTAAAGCCCAGCGAATTTTTTAACGGTCAATTTTTCTTCTTTAACTTTGCTATCTAACGGAAAAATTTTGACTTCGCCGTTGAAAAATAACGCTAAAAATAAGTCGCTATCATAATACGGTGGCAAAACGCTTAATCTAATAGTTAAAGTTTTCTCTTCTAAAAATAAACTCAACACCCCGCGTGATAAACTTCTCAAGTTAAAATAGTCTTTAAAAACCAACGAACTATTAAAAAACAAAATTATTCCCCCCCCCTTAAAAACTTGCCTTATACTAAATGTATACTGAAATTTTGCACGAAAAATAATTAAAAATATAAAATACCGTCTATTTTAAGTGAAAAAATTTTTTAACTGCTTTACAATTACTTTTTAAACTGTTATAATGTATAATAGAATACTAGGGGGTCGGTTGCCCTTTGGTTAATTTTGGTCATAATCGGGCGACAAGCCCACAATAAAAATATAAGGAGACAAAGTATGACAAAAAATCAAAAATTAAACGCTTTTATTGAAGAATACAAAGCACTTTGCCAACCAGACGACGTTGTTATTATCGACGGTTCGGATGCTCAACTTGAAGCATTAAGAGCACAAGCAGTTGCTAACGGCGACATCGTAAAACTCAACGAAGAAATTCTTCCAGGTTGTTACATTGCACGTTCTAACCCTAACGACGTTGCAAGAGTAGAAGGTAGAACTTATATCTGTTCTAAGAACAAGGACGATATCACCCCTATCAACAACTGGATGGAAACTAATGAAGCATATGCTATGTTAAACGCTATTTACAGCGGTTGCATGAAAGGCAGAACCATGTACGTTATCCCATATTCAATGGGTCCTGTAGGTTCTAAATTCTCTAAAATCGGTATCGAACTTACCGACTCTATCTACGTAGTACTCAACATGGCTATCATGGCAAGAGTAGGTCAAGCCGTTTTAGACGTTATGGGCGCTGATGGCGATTTCATTAAAGGTATTCACTCTTATGCAGAATTAGACGCTGAAAAGAGATATATTGCACACTTCCCAGAAGACAACGTTATTATGTCGATTAACTCTAACTACGGCGGTAACGTATTACTTGGTAAGAAGTGCTTTGCACTCCGTATTGCATCTCGGCTCGGTAAAAACGAAGGCTGGATGGCTGAACACATGCTTATCTTAGGTATCGAAAAACCTAACGGCGAAATCAAGTACGTAACCGGTGCGTTCCCATCTGCTTGTGGTAAAACCAACCTTGCAATGCTTATTCCTCCAAAACAATACGCTGATAAAGGTTACAAGACCTGGTGCGTAGGTGACGATATCGCTTGGATTAGAGTTGGCGAAGACGGCAGACTTTGGGCTATCAACCCTGAAAACGGTTTCTTCGGCGTTGCTCCTGGTACTTCTATGAAGTCTAACCCTAACGCATTACTTTCTACCAAGAAGAACACCATCTTCACTAACGTTGTACACGACCTTGATACCAACACCGTTTGGTGGGAAGGTATGGGCACTCCTGCTCCTACTAACGCTATCGATTGGAAAGGCAATAAATGGAACGAAGGTATGGTTGACGCTGATGGCAAGAAAATCAAAGGCGCTCACCCTAACTCAAGATTTACTGCTCCTACTGCTAACTGCCCTTGCTTATCTTCTGAATTTGAAGCACCTAACGGCGTTCCACTTTCAGCAATCATCTTCGGTGGTAGACGTGCTAAAACTGCTCCACTCGTATATCAAGCAAAAGATTGGAACAACGGTGTATTCGTAGGTTCTATCATGGCTTCTGAAACCACTGCTGCTGCTGTTGGTGCTGTCGGCGTTGTTCGTCGTGACCCTATGGCTATGAGACCATTCATTGGTTACAACTGTGGTGACTACTTCAAACACTGGCTTGATATGGGCAAGAAAATTGCTAACAAACCTCTTATCTTCAACGTAAACTGGTTCAGAACTGATGACGAAGGTCACTTCATCTGGCCGGGCTTCGGTGACAACCTCCGCGTTCTCGATTGGATTTTAGACCGTTGCGAAGGCAAAGTTGACGCTAAAGAAACTGCTATTGGTTACGTTCCATTTGCTAAGGACATCAATATCGAAGGTCTTGACGACATTACCATTGACACGATTGAAGAACTCTTAACCGTTGACAAAGATATGTGGTTAAAAGAAGCAGAAGGTATTGAAGAATTCTATAAGGAACTCGGCGACAGAGTACCAGCAGAACTCTATGCAGAACTCGACGCTTTAAAAGCAAACCTTAACAAATAATTAAATTAAAAATCTTAAAGCCCACAGATTTTGTGGGCTTTAATTCAATAAGGAATTATTATGAAAAAGAAATGGTGGCAAGACGCCGTTGTTTATGAAATTTACTGTAAAAGTTTTTGCGATTCTAACGGGGACGGCATAGGTGATATTCAAGGCGTTATTAGTAAACTTCCTATGTTAAAGGAATTGGGCGTAAACTGTATATGGTTCACCCCTATTTATACTTCCCCACAAGTCGATAACGGCTATGACGTTGCAGATTATAGAAATATCGACCCAGATTACGGTACGCTTGAAGATTTTAAAACGCTTTTAGACACTGCTCATAAAATGGGTATTCGTATTATTATGGATATGGTATTAAACCACTCGTCAGACGAATGTTTTTGGTTTAAAGAAAGCCGTAAATCCAAAGATAATCCTTACCGTAATTACTATATTTGGCAACCACCGAAAGACGGCAAAGAACCAAATAATTGGGGCAACTATTTTAGAGAAGGTAACGGCTCAGCGTGGGAATTCGACGAAACGACAGGCGAATATTATCTTCATCAATATTCAATCAAAATGCCTGACCTTAATTGGGAATACGAACCTTTGCGCCGTGAAATTTACGATATGTTAAATTGGTGGATTGACCTTGGCGTTGACGGATTTAGACTTGATATCTTTACGCGTTTTAAAAAGCCTGAGGGATTCCCTGATACCAAGCGTGTTCCTAACCCTACCTTAGATAGAAACGGGTTCGTAGTAGACCCACCTATGTGCACTAACGTTGAAGGTATTCACGAAATTTTACACGAACTTTATACCGAAGTTTTTGGACCAAGAGATTGTATGACCGTTGGCGAAGGCGCTGGCGTTAGTTTTGATAACGCACCTGCATACGTTTCGCAAGGTAGAGAAGAAATTGATATGGTTTACCACTTTGAACTTGGTAACCGTTCAAAATATCACATTTCGCCGGAAAATTTTAGAAAAGTTCAAAAGAATTGGGCTACCATTTTTGAGAAAAACGGTTGGGCAGTGCAATATTTATCAAATCACGATTCGGCAAGACAAGTTTCCTGCTACGGCTGTGATAGCGAAGAATTGCGCGTGCCGTCGGCTAAACTTTTAGCAACTTTCTTGCACACCACCCCTGGTACGCCGTTTATTTATCAGGGTGAAGAAATCGGTATGGTCAACGTTAAATACGATACCATTGATGATTATAACTGTTGCTACACGCGTGGCGATTATTTTTCAATGATAAAATCGGGGATTTCGCCAAAAGATGCTATTGATACCTTAGCGCCGAAAAGCCGTGATAACGCAAGAACGCCTTATCAATGGAACGATAGCGTAAACGCAGGGTTTTCAACAGGTAAGCCGTGGATTAAAGTTAACCCTAAATACACTGCTATTAACCTTGAAAACGACTTGAAAAGCGAAAATTCTATCTTTAAGCATTACCAAAAACTTATTCAAATGCGTAAAGATTGCCCTGCAATTATCGACGGCGATATAGAGTTCATTTTAGATAACGACGAACAAATCGTTGCATATTTAAGACGCTGTTTAAGACAAACTTTGCTTGTTGTTGCTAACTATTCCAAAGAAAAAGCATCTTACACTTTACCCGAAAATCTTAAAGGCGTTAAGTTTAATAGGCTTTTAACAAATTACGACAACGAAGAGCCGTCAATTAACGGCAATAGAGAACTTTTACCTTATGAGGCAGAGGTTTACGAAATAGTCGAATAATCATAAACCGATTGTGGAAAACTCACGATTTTACGGCTAAATTTAATTTACTTAATATATAATATTAAAGGGAGCGAAAATTCGCCCCCTTTTTTTACTTTTAAATTGTTGATAACTTTTTTAATCCTTGCTTGAATTACCGTTATTTAAACTATTTTTTATTTTATCTTCCCTTTCTCTTTTCACTTTGTTGATTATCGCAACTTTACCACCTTATAGCATTTAAAATAAAAACGGTAACAAAAAACAGTCCACGAAAAGTGGACTGTTTGTTTTGCAAAATTATCTCTTGCTGAATTGTGATGCTTTACGCGCTTTCTTTAAACCTGGTTTCTTTCTTTCCTTCTTTCTTGAATCTCTGGTTAAGAAACCTGCTTTTTTAAGTTCTGCTCTTAAAGATTCGTCTGCTTCTAAAAGCGCTCTTGAAATACCGTGACGGATTGCACCTGCTTGACCGGTATAACCACCACCACATACGTTTACGATTACGTCGTATTTGGTGAGTGAATCGGTAAGAACTAACGGTTGTCTTACGATTAACTTCATAGTGTCAAGACCGAAATATTCGTCAATGGTCTTTTTATTGATAATGATTGAGCCGTCGCCACCTGGAATAAGTCTTACTCTTGCGATTGCGCTCTTTCTTCTACCGGTACCCCAGTATTGAATTTTCTTTTTAGTTGAAGTCTTTGCCATAATTACACCTCTTATTTAACGAGTTCCAAAGCAATTGGCTGTTGAGCTTCGTGCTTGTGGTCTGCGCCCTTGTAGATTTTGCACTTTTTCATCATCTTTCTGCCTAAGCTGTTTTTAGGAAGCATGCCTTTAACTGCTTCGTAAACTGCTACGTCAGACTTGGTTGCAAGAAGGGTCTTGTAAGTCATTTCTTTCAAACCGCCAACGTGGCCGGTGTGATATCTATACATTTTCTTTTCAAGTTTTTTACCCGTTAAGATTACCTTATCGGTGTTGATTACGATTACGAAATCACCCGTATCTACGTTTGGGGTGAAGGTTGGTTTATTTTTACCTCTTAAAATTGACGCTACTTGTGATGCTAATCTACCAAGTGGCATATTAGTTGCGTCTACCACATACCATTTTCTTTCTACATTTTCAGCGTGTGCCATGTAGGTTTTCATAGTAATTTCTCCTTAAATTTGTCGTTAGAAAGTCCGCTTTTTTCGGGGGGCTAGTCCTATCTAAAACAAACTTTTCCTTATAAATGCTTTTTTATAATAAATTATAACGGCATTATTGTCAAGCGTTTTTACGCTCATTTTAAATTTTAAACTTTATTTTTTATCGTTTTTAATCTGTTTTTTGTCGTATTCGACCTTTTTTAAGGTTAAGCCCTTGGCTGATAGTGGCGTTACTGCGTTTAATCTAACACCGGAAAATAACATTTCTTCCACTTCTTTAAGGCTAATTTTTTTATCGGAAACTGCTTTCAGCGTGCCTGCGATATACCTAACCATATTATATAAAAAGCCGTTGCCCGTTACGAACACGCTTATAAAATCGCCGTCACGATTTATCTTTATTGAATACACCGTTCTAACCGTCGTTTTAACAGACGACCCCGACGAACAAAAACACTTAAAATCGTGCTCGCCTACTATCTTTTTGGCGCACTTTTTCATTGATTTTATATCTAAATATTCAGCGTTTAAAGCATAGCGTTCTTTTAAAGGGCTTTTTTCGCCGATATAAAAACGGTATTCGTAGGTCTTTTTCTTTGCTGAATATCTTGCGCTGAATTCGCCGTCCACTTCTTCACTTTTAAGAATTCTAATATCGTTTGGAAGTTTTGAGTTGATTGCATTTTTAAATCTATCGGGGCTGATATTAGCGTTCGTGTCAAAATGCGCGACTTGCCCTTTAGCGTGAACGCCAGCGTCCGTCCTGCCACTTGCAGTTAAAGTAACTTGTTCGCCCGTGATTTTAAAAATCGCCGTTTCGATTACTTGTTGAACGGTAATTTCGTTCGGCTGAATTTGCCAGCCAGCGTATTCAGTTCCGTCGTATTCTATGGTTAGTTTTATTCTCATAATCGTTAAAACACTATCCAAAAATTAAAGTAGAAAATACCAAAATATACCAAAATGACCACTAACGCCCCTATGAAATCGCGCCAAGTAAGGTTTTGCTTTTTATATTTGGTCCTATTTTTTGAGCCTGCATAACAACGCGCTTCCATAGCGTCGGCAAGTTCATCAGCGCGTCTAAAAGAGCCTATTAAAAGTGGTACTAAAACGGGTACTAACGCCTTTGCCCTTTTAAGCAAATTCCCACTTTCAAAGTCTGCGCCCCTTGCTTTTTGAGCCTTGATAATTCTATCGGTTTCTTCCATTAAAGTGGGAATAAACCTTAACGCAATACTCATAATAAGCGCAAATTCGTGCGCTGGGAATTTAATGATTTTAAGTGGTGAAAGTAGGCTTTCAATACCGTCGGCAAGTTCGACTGGGGTGGTGGTAAACGTTAAAAGCGAAGTGCCCGTTACCACTAAAACTATTCTTAAAATGATAAAGCCAGCACGCTTTAAGCCGATATCGGTGATATTGATTACGCCGTATTTTAATACGGAATTACCTTCCGTGTTAAAAAATAACTGTAAAATTGCTGAAAATACCACGAAAAAGATTATTACTTTTAGGCTTTTAAGCACTTTAAGTAGTGGAATTTTTGCAAATAAGCAAGTGATTAAAACGAAAGCGCCTGCTACTGCAAAGCCTAAAAAGCAAAATTCTTTAATTAAAAACACGGCGACGATATACGCTATCGATAAAAGAATTTTTATTCTTGCGTCCATTTGATGAACGAACGATTTAACTGGGTAGTATTGCCCGAAAGTTACTTCTTTCATTACTTGCCCTCCTTTTTATAGGAAAGACATTTTGCAATAAAATCGTCCACCGTTAAATTGCTATCAATAATTATGCCGTTGTTTTTAAGTTGTTTTTGTAAATACGCAGTAAGTGGAAGTTCAAGCCCTGCTTGTAAAAGCAATTCTTCGTCGGAAAACACTTCTTGTGGCGTGCCTTTTTTTAATATTTTACCATCGGAAAATACTGCAAGGGACGAACAATGTTCGGACGCGATATCCATATCGTGCGTGATTATTACTATGGTCTTTACGAATTTTGAGTGAAGTTTATGAAGTAGGCTTAAAAAATCTTCCTTGCCCTTTGGGTCAAGCCCTGCAACGGGCTCGTCTAAAATTAAAACTTCGGGCATTGAAACGATTGCGCCTGCGATTGCCACTCTTCTTTTTTGCCCACCAGATAATTCAAACGGCGATTTATCTTTGACTTCATTAAAGTTTAGCCCTACCACCTCTATGGCTTTTTGAACTAAATTCTTTTTTTCTTCATCAGGCATTTCGGTCTTAAAATTATCTAACGCA
>JAGCMG010000061.1 GCA_017646555.1 Clostridia bacterium
CTAATACGATTGCCAACTCTACCGATAAGCGCACCAACGTAGCCACCGGTATGTTGATAACCGTACACGTCGTCGTAACCTAAACAAACGTCAACAATTTTGCCGTTTTTTGCAGGTACTTTTATTGATTGAATTGCACCACCGTAAGTGATAATATTAACTTCAGCCTCACCATTTTTTAAAGTGTAAAGGTCAACTTGCTTACCTTCATCGGTATAACCGAAAAGTTGTTTTGTAATCATTTTAATTCGCTCCTTGTGTAATTAAGTATATAATATCATTAAAACGATTTAATTACAAGAGTTTTAACTAACTTAAAAAAAATAAATGTAAAATTTAAAAGCCCGTAAAAACGGGCTTAAAATTATTCACTTCTTAATGCTACTACAGGGTCTTTTTTAGACGCTATTCTTGATGGAACAAGCCCAGCAACGAGCGTTAACGCCATACTAATAAGCACTAAAATAACACCGCCTAAAGTTGGTAGTTTAGCAACGCTACCTATTCCTGCAAGTGCGTCGATAATAAGGTTAACGGGAATAGTTAAAAGTAAAGTCGTACCTATACCGATAACACCGCTAACAAAGCCAATAATTAAAGTTTCCGCATTAAATACGCGTGAAATATCTTTTTTAGACGCACCAACAGCACGTAAAATACCGATTTCTTTAATTCTTTCAAGCACGGAAATATATGTGATTATACCTATCATTATCGAAGAAACGACAAGAGATACCGAAACAAACCCGATTAAAATATAACTAATTGCGTCAATTATCGTGCTAATTGAACTCATCATAATTCCTAAATAATCGGTATAAGTGATTTTCTTACTTTCGTCATCTTCGTTAATTTTGTTATAATTAGCAATAAAATCGTTGATATAATCTTTATTTTCAAACGAAGTCGGATAAATATTGATTGATGCAGGATTATCAAAGTTGATAAGCCCTAATTTTTCCAAATTACTTTCGTAATTATCGTTTACTTCAAGTTCGGTAGTGCCGTAACTTACGGTGTAACTCCACTTACCTTCACCAGTTGGGTCAAAGTAATTAAAATCGGGATTTGCAACCTTTTGTTTGTACAATAAACTACTTTCGTCTAATAAAACTTCTTCAGCGCGAGCAACCAACGCGTTAGTCAACGCCTTAGAATAAACCACGCAACTTTTTAAGCAACCGGTAGACGCTTCTTCTTTTAAGCGAACTATGCCTACGATTTCAAGATTAAGTGAACTATTATCAAGTTTATCGTTGAGCGCGTCACCAGATATAGTAGAACTAGTTTCACCACCGTTTATAGCCGTTACTGTAAATTTATCAGCGCTTGATAACAAGTTAAAGCGTTTGCCGATTAATTCATTAAAATTGATAACGATTGAAGGCTGTTCAGCAGTAGGGTCGTCTGGAATAGTGTAGGTTATGCCTTGCGAATTAAGCATTTGTTTAATCATAGGAATTCTTAATCTATCTATGATTTGCTCATCAGTTGCTTCCGGCATTTGACTTTTTATTACCCATTTTGCAATCTTAAAGCCAACGCCAGTATCTATCCCTAAATTATAAAGGTCGTAGTCGCTTATTTGGTTGTATTTATCAATGACTAAAAGCGCCTGATTTGCTGAATTTGGATTGTTCCAATTGCCGTCAATTAAGTCGTATTGCTCTTTAATTAGTTCGTGATTATCAATCATTTCCGAAAAAACGTCCGCCCCGCCCATCATCATTGATGAATTTGGGCTAGACGCGTTCATTAACGCCATAACGTCAAACGCGTTTCGTTTTTCATATTTATCTTCGTCAACTTTTGCATACACGTCAAAATCAAGATTATAAGTATATTGAATAGCGCTGACTTTGCTCATATCAATATTTTGCGTTAAATAACTCTTAAATGACTTTAAATCGTTAGTAGCAATACCAACTGACGCCGCGTCAAGCATATTAGCAAAAGTATCTTTTGAGGTTACGGTTGTGGTATTAGGGTATTCAGTTAAATTTTCCTTGTCGCCCACAAGTTCAGTAAGCATTGAGCCTACGTCAGCCGCTTGTTCAGTTATAGAAACAGGATAATTAGAAAGCGTATCTTCTTGAACTTTATTTATATAACGTTGAAAACCACTAGATAACGATAAAATAAGCGCTATACCTATTATACCGATAGAGCCTGCAAACGACGTTAAAAAAGTTCTACCTTTTTTGGTCATTAAGTTCTTAAAACTTAACGATAAAGCAGTCCAAAACGACATTGAAGTACGTTTTTTCTTACCTTTATTTACGGTAGTTTTTCTTACATTACTTTCAGCTTTTTCTTCGGTTTTTTGGTCAATTACGCCGTCAAACGGTGCGCTATCGTCAGTAATTTGTCCGTCTAAAATTTTGATAATACGCGTTGAATATTCGTCAGCAAGTTGAGGATTATGCGTAACCATAATAATCAATCGGTCTTTTGAAATTTCTTTCAAAAGTTCCATAACTTGAACACTTGTAGTCGAATCTAACGCACCAGTCGGTTCGTCAGCAAGTAAAATATCAGGGTCGTTAACCAAAGCGCGCGCAATTGCAACTCTTTGCATTTGCCCACCCGATAATTGATTAGGTTTACTCTTAAGTTTATCTTTAAGCCCTACTTTTTCAAGGGCTGAAATTGCCCTTTCACGCCTTTCTTGAACGCCGATACCAGATAAAGTTAAAGCAATTTCAACGTTTTCAAGCACGGTTTGGTGTGGAATTAAGTTATAATTTTGAAAAACAAAACCAACCGAGTGATTTCTATAAGTGTCCCAGTCTCTATCGCCGTATTCTTTAGTAGATTTTTCGTTGATAATCAAATCGCCCGAAGTATATTTATCAAGCCCACCGATTATGTTTAATAAAGTTGTTTTACCACAACCCGACGGGCCTAAAATCGAAACGAATTCGCTTTCACGAAATTTGATACTAACGCCTTTTAGCGCTTCAACGGTAGTATCTCCTACGTAATAATTTTTTACTATGTTGCGAAGTTCTAACATCTAATTCTCCAAATATTTTTTTTGAGTATAGTTTAATCAAGAAAAAAAGTCAAATATATGAAATATATTTTTTTAAAATGACTTAATCAGTCAACAAGCCCACTTGCTCTACTGCTATGACAAGTAAAGTAAATAATTTGCTTGTCTAACGAAAGTTCTTTAATAAAATCAAGTGCTTTATTAAGGTGCTTATCGTCGTAATTTACAAATGGGTCGTCAAGCACGATAAACGGATTGCGTTTTGCGCCGTTTTCAAGTGGTCTTTTTTCATAAACACTATCAATAAAAGAAAGTCTTAACGCTAAAGCAAAAATATTTTTCCAACCTCTTGAGCAATAATCGATTGATTTTAACTGACCGTTTATTTCGACTGAAATATTATAGTCTAAATCAATTACCGTTTTTTCGTGATTAAGGGTGGTTTTTGACAAATAATCGTTTAATTTATCGTGAACAGGCTTAAGATATTTTTCCGTTAAAGACTTTCTTGCCCCTTGTAAATACGAATAAGTTTTAGATAATAATTCGTATTTTTTATTAAGCGCTGAAAGTTCATCTTCATAAAGGACTTTAAGCGATTCTAATTCTTTTTGCTTATCAATTTTTGAAAGGCACTCGTTTTTAGAAATTTCAAGCGCTTGAATTAAATTAGTAAGTTCAGTTTGATTTTTTCTTAACAAGCGTTCGTCTTCGTCAAGTTTTTCCTTATCAGCGTTTAATAAATCGTCGCTCAAATTTATACCTTTATTTTCAAGTTCAACGATTTCTTTGTTAAGTTGTGCTAAACTGCTACTTAATTGTTTCATATTTTCAAACTGAATTTTCAACTCTTTGATAGCGTTTACAGTATAATTTTTTTCACTTAAATTAAATCTACTAAAAAAGGAAACTAATGCTTGATTTTTTACGCTTTCTTCTTGTTTTTTCAAACTCAAATAACTCTCAAAATGCTCTTTTGTCAGACATAATTCATTTAATTTTCGCAAGGAATTATCTAAATATTTAATAAATTCATCAGTAGCAGTATCAGCAAAGCCTAATTCTATTTTAATCTTTAATATTAAGGTTTGAATTTTAACAAGATTCGCTTGATTTTTCTCTTTTTTTGCTAATAATTCTTTATTAAACGATTCAATTTTAGCGCTATCCGTACCCCCTTTAATAAGGTTAGAAAAATATAAAAACGCAAAGACTAAAAGTAAAGCGCCACTAATTAAAGTGATAACAATACCAACGATTTTATTAACGAATATTAGCCCTATTCCAACAAAAGTAACTACTGCTAAAACAGCGAGTAAAACGGCGTAATAGTTAAAAGTTTTAGGTTGACTACTTGGCTCAATAATTTCAATTTCTTCGTTAACTATTTCATTTTCTTGTTCTCTTAACTTAACAAGTTCGTCGTAATGCTCTTTAGTTGGCAAAGATGAAAAGTTTACTAAAATATCTTGTTTTTTTCTTTTTAATTCCGATAATTTTTCTTCAGTTTTTAATAAATCGTCTTTAATTAAAGAAATTTCAGTAGCAATCGTTAAATTTTTAGAAAAATCCTCATCCGTTACAGTTTTATCGGCAAAAATCTTATCATATTCGTTAATTTTACCTTTTAAGGTTTCAATTAAAGCCTTTTTTTCTTCGTATAACTTACGCCTTTCTTTTAATGCTTCAACTTCTCTAACTTTTTTTGATAAAGTAGAAATCCCATCAATTTTTAAATTCAACTCTTTTAATTGATTAGATTTTTGTAAAATATCTTCTTCAATATTATTAAGTGCCGTTTTGGCAGTTTCGCAAGTAAAAATCTCATTTTCAACCGAAACAATTTGGCGTTTTTTCTCCTCAATCTTCCCACGACCACCAGTAGTTTTAAGGTCTTTAACCTTTTCATCAATGGATTTTAAGGCGCGTTCGATATTGATATCACTTTCTTCACTTGAAATTTCGCCTATAATATCGGAAATGCATTTATTATCTGATAAATCAAGGTCTTTTTGTGATAAAAATAGCGTTCTTAAAAAAGCGTCGGAATTTACACCGAAAAGCCTTTCTCCCCACTTAAAATTACTTTCATTATATGTTTTACCTGAAGAAAGTTCGGTTAAAAGTTCGCTATCACTCGCTTCATTTTTCCCAAAATATCTTTCAAGTCGAAAAATCTTGCCGTCGTTTTCAAACTCAATATAACCACCGAATTTACCACCACCAATAGGCGTGTATAAAACCCGGTCGTTTTCATCAAGATTTTTTTTTCGCGTTGCGCTCATGCCGTAAAAAATTGACTTAATAAAAACAGAAAAAGTGGTTTTGCCCCAGCCGTTTTCTTCAAATATTATATTTAATTTATCGTTAAAGGTATAATCAAACGAAGTAATTTTCCCAAATCCTTCGATATGGCATTTAATTAATTTCATTAAAAATCTTCTCCTTTTAACGCTTTTAAGCCATACTGAATAATCTTAGTTTTATCTTGTTCAGTAAGAGCGCCGTCTTTATTAACAAGCGCCAAAAATTCATTTTTAATCCCAACTCCAGTATTTAATTCTTCTTCAGTTAAGAAAAGTACAGTTTCGTCGTAAACTTTAGCAAAAAAGTAGGTAATGCCTAATGAATTTTGAAGTTCTTCAGCAAAAATTAAGGTAGATTTGTCAATCTTACCAGTTAAAACCACCTTAATTATATCATCATTTGAAATACCTTTTAACGCAGTGTAGACTTTGGTTTTAATTTCCGACCAAGACTTTAAGCCGTCAACTTCAACGACAACTTCGTGCGCTGTTCTTTTTGCAAACGGAATAAATTTAATATTTTTGATATCATCGGTGTCTATTAAAACATAACCTTTATCGCCAAGTTCATCAAAACCACGACCTTCTAAACAGCCCGAATACGCGTAAATACCACGAGAATCAAGATTTTCCTTAATAAACGAGTGATAATGTCCAAGCGCTAAGTAATCGATATATTTATCTTTAAGTTCGGGAATATTAACAAATTCCTTATCTTCCTTCATGCGATAATTAACCGTTGCGCCGTGCATAACGACGATATTTTTATCTTCCTTATTAAGATTAAGCGTTGAATAAATAATGCCAGCGTTGTTTTTTGTTAAATTTGCTAAAGAAATAACCACGTCATCTCTTACGAATTTTTCCCAAGTAAGAGAAGTTACTGCTGTTAAATTGCTTGGAATACTATCAATACCGTCTAAAAAAGCAGTTTTTTCGTGATTTCCGACAAGATAAATTATTTCAACATCTTTGTGATTATTTATAGTCGATATAACTTCTTCTTTTGCGTATTTAGTAATTTTTTGCTCATCAAATAAATCGCCTGCTATAATAACTATTTTTACACCATTTTTTTCAGCGTCAGATAAAAGTCTTGAAAAATTCAAAAGAAATTCGTTTCTACGAATTTTTGCTTTATCTGCTGAAAAATTTGAAGTTAACTTGGAATCTAAATGCAAA
>JAGCMG010000012.1 GCA_017646555.1 Clostridia bacterium
AATGCGTTGCTATCGGCGCTTCTATTCAAGGTGGTGTTTTATCGGGCGAAGTTAAAGACGTTGTTTTATTAGACGTAACTCCGTTATCACTCGGTATCGAAACGCTCGGTGGTGTTTCTACTAAACTTATCGAAAGAAATACTACTATTCCTGCTAAAAAATCACAAGTATTCTCAACTGCTGCCGATAATCAAACGCAAGTTGATATTCATATCGTTCAAGGCGAAAGAGAATTCGCTGCAGACAACAAAACTCTCGGTAGATTTGTTTTAACTGGTATAGCACCTGCGCCACGTGGTATTCCACAAATCGAAGTTACTTTCGATATCGACGCTAACGGTATCGTTAACGTTTCGGCTAAAGATATGGGTATGGGTAAATCTCAAAACATTACCATAACTTCTTCAACCAACCTTTCTGACGCTGATATCGAAAAGGCTGTTAACGAGGCTAAACAATACGAAGAAGAAGACAAGAAAAAGAAGGAAGTCGTTGACGTTCATAACCAACTTGACGGACTTATCTTCTCGGTTGAAAAGACCGTTAAAGAAAGTGGCGATAAGTTAACCGACGAAGACAAGGCTAAGATTGAAGAAGCCGTTAAAGAAGCAAAGGCTGAACTTGAAACCAACGATAAAGACAAGATGAAAGCAGCGCTTGAAAAACTTTCTAACGACGTTCAACCTGTATTTGCTAAACTCTACGCTGACGCGCAAGCACAAGCAAATCAAGCAAACGAAAACGGTGGCAACGACGGCGATACGGAATTTCATCAAAACTAAAATTTAAAAAAGTTAAAAACAATGGTACCGAAGGGCGTTTTTTAAGGCTCTTCGGTATGGCATTTTTAAGGTTATTATGGCAGACAAGAAAAATTATTACGATATTTTAGGTGTTTCTAAAACGGCAACTGCCGACGAAATAAAATCGTCTTATAGAAAACTCGTTAAACAATATCACCCTGATTTACACCCTAACGACGAAAAGGCTGCTGAAAAATTTAAAGAAATTAACGAAGCACACGAAACTTTATCGGACGATAAAAAAAGAAAAGAATACGACTTTTCGTTAGAACACCCTAATATGAATTTTGGTGGTGGTGGGTTTAGCGGTGATTTTTCTGGATTTTCCGATATTTTTAGTGATTTTTTCGGTGGTTTTGGTGGTGGTTCAAGAAGAACTCAAAGACAAACTAAAATTAAAGGCGACGATATCACGATTGAAGTTGAACTTTCATTTTTAGACGCTGCTAAAGGCTGTAAACGCGACGTAACGTATAATAGAAAAACGACTTGTAACACTTGTCGTGGTACGGGTGCTAAAAACGGTACGGAATACGAAACTTGTTCTAAATGCGGTGGTACGGGTGAAATTCAGTACACTACGCGTTCGGGCTTTTTTACGCAAGTTTCAGTTAAGCCTTGCGACGAATGTAGGGGAACTGGTAAAAAGATTAAAGAAGTTTGCCCTGACTGTAAAGGCAAAGGCACGGTTAAAAACGTAACGACTGTTACTTTTGATATTCCTGCCGGTGCAGATACGGGTAGTTATATGCGTAAACAAGGTTATGGCGAAGCGTCGCCTAACGGTGGACCTAACGGCGATTTAATAGTTGTTTTCACGGTTAGATCAAGTAAAATTTTCCGTCGTAAACAATTCGACCTTTACGTTGATTTGCCTATTACTTACAAAACGGCAGTGCTTGGTGGGAAAGTTGAAATTCCACTTATCGACGGTACGTATACCCACGTTATTCCTGAAGGCACGCAAAGTGGCAAAGTATTCTACGTGCGTGGTAAAGGTATAAAAACAAGTAGAGGCGTTGGCGACCTTTACATAATCGTACAGGTTGAAGTTCCTACTAAACTTAGTAAAGAACAAAAGAAAAATTTAGAAAAGTTCGACGATAATATCGACGATAAACAATACTCTAAAATTAGAGAATATACCGACAATTTTGAATCGGCTTACGGTAAAAAACCATATTAATATTAAGCGCCTTATTCGGCGCTTTTTATTTTTAATAAAAACCTTGCATTTTTTTTAATGCTTTGGTATTATATGATTAGTAAATTAAAGGACTTTGTTATGAAATATATTGAAATTACCGTTCACACTAACACTATGGGCTCTGAAATCATTTCGGAAATAATGTGGGAATACACCGACCAAGGCGTTGCTATTAACGATATGAACGACGTTTTAGAACTTGATAAAATGAAAAAAGGCACTTGGGATTACGTGGACGAAGATTTGATTAAAAACTTTTCAGCCGACGTTTTAGTTAAGGGGTTTGTTCCTATAAGCGAAGTAGGTAAAATTAGTGAAATCGAAAACCGTATTTTTGCGCTTAAAGATTATTTTGATTTTCCTTTAGGCTCTTTAGAAGTCGTAAAAAGAGAAATCGACGGGGACGAATGGCTTGAAAAGTGGAAAGAAAATTTTCACCCGATTAAAATAGGTAAAAATATTACCGTCGTTCCTAAATGGCTTGATTATACCGTTAGTGACGGTGAAACGGTTATTTGGCTTGATTCTAATATGGCGTTTGGTACAGGTGAACACGAAACGACTTATATGTGCGTTGAACTTTTAGAAAAATACGTGATGCCTAATACCACCGTTATTGACGTTGGTTCTGGTAGTGGTATTTTAGGTATTACTGCATCTAAAATCGGCGCTAAAAAAGTTATTATGACCGATATTGATGAGTGCGCGACGACGGCAAGTTTACATAACGTTAAATTAAACGGCGTTTCTAATGCCGAAGTATATTTAAAAAATCTTTTAGACGACGATAAAACGGTTGGTGATATTATCGTTGCTAATATTATGGCTGAAGTTTTGGTGGGTTTTTCCTACGGTATAGGCAAAAACATCAAAAAAGATGGGCTCGTTATTTTAAGTGGTATCTTAAAAACTAAAGAAGATATGGTTAAAACTGCGTACGTTAACGCTGGGTTTACTCATATTGAAACGCTTTATAAAGGCGAATGGTGCGCAACCGTTTTTAGAAACGGTAACTAATTATGAGAATTTGTGTTTTTACTTTAGGCTGTAAAGTTAATCAGTCGGAAAGTGATTCTTTAATTAAAGACCTAAAATCATTAGGCCACGAAGTCGTAGACGAATTATCATTTTGCGACCTATATATCGTCAACACTTGCGCCGTTACGGGTGAGGCTGAGAAAAAATCTAGGCAGACGTATGCGCGCATTTTAGCGATAAACCCTAACGCTAAAATAATTTATACTGGTTGTGCGTCGCAAAAAGACCCCGAAAGTTTCGCTAAAAAAAGCGATTCAGTTTTAGTTACGGGCACTTTTAATAAAGGCGAAATTATTAGTCTTTTAGATAAAACGGGGTTGTCGCTTTTTCCTGAAAGCAAGGCTTTTGAAGAACTTTCAACTCCTGAATCGTTAAGAACGCGTACCTATGTC
>JAGCMG010000062.1 GCA_017646555.1 Clostridia bacterium
AGTTTAAACACAATCATGCCATTTTCGAACGTTACAAATATTTCCATAAAATTCCCCCTTGAGTGGTACTGTATATATTTTCCCCAAGTTGCCCCTGTAAGTATTCTCTTTAAAGTTGATTTGTTACAAAATTTTGCTTTGGTGCGCTTGTATGTTGTTTGTTTTGTGCCGAAACAATATATAATAGATAGGCACTGCAAGCAGAACAAATATCATTATCTAATTGAAATGTTAAACATTGCACCAAAAGGTTGATTTTTGCAACGAAAATATGTTACAATTTTTGCAGTTGATGATTATGTCGACCTTTGTTTTTACCTCAAAAAGATTGTCGAAAATTTTTTGTAATAATTTATAAAAAAGTTGTGTTAAATTGTTGACATTATCAAAAAAATATTGTAAGATAATCAAGCTGATGTTGGAACATCGGGGTGTAGCGCAGTTTGGTAGCGCACGTGGTTTGGGACCATGGGGTCGGGAGTTCGAGTCTCTTCACCCCGACCAAACATCAACTGGGGGCCTTTAGCTCAGTCGGTTAGAGCGGTCGGCTCATAACCGATTGGTCCGCGGTTCGAGTCCGTGAAGGCCCACCACAATTAAACAACTTAAAATTTGGCCCGGTAGTACAGATGGTTAGTACGCCAGCCTGTCACGCTGGAGGTCGAGGGTTCGAGCCCCTTCCGGGTCGCCAATTGAAAATGCTTGTTTTTACAAGCATTTTCAAAAAATTTACAACTTGTATGCCTCGGTAGCTCAGTCGGTAGAGCAAGGGACTGAAAATCCCTGTGTCGGTGGTTCGATTCCGCCCCGAGGCACCAAACACTATAATAAGCCGAGTGCTGGTGTAGCTCAACTGGCAGAGCAGCTGATTTGTAATCAGCAGGTTGCGGGTTCGATTCCAGTCACCAGCTCCAAAAACTTAATATGGGAAGGTTCCAGAGCGGCCAAATGGAGCAGACTGTAAATCTGCCGTCGATGACTTCGGTGGTTCGAATCCACCCCTTCCCACCAGCAAAAAAGACTATCAAACGATAGTCTTTTTTGCTACTATAATAAAATCACAAAGTGTTCCCTATTTTTTCTAATAAATATTGAAAAATTTTTTAAATTATGATATACTTTTATAGGTTTAATATGGATATAGAAAGATTAAAAAAGCAAATCGACTTTATACTTGAAGCCGATAATGAAAAAAAGATTTTTAGGCAAACGCATATAACGGGCAATTCGCGCTATGAAAATGATGCCGAACATGCTTGGCATATGGCAATTATGGTATACTTATTAAAAGAGTATTCTAATAAAGAAATCGACGTTGCTAAAACAATGCTAATGGCATTAATTCACGATATTGTTGAAATTGATGCAGGCGACACATATGCTTATGATGAAGAGGCAGTAAAATCGCAACAAGAGCGCGAAAAAAAGGCGGCAGATAGGATTTTTAACCTATTACCTGTTGACCAAGCCAAAGAATTACGCGTTATTTTTGATGAGTGTGAAGAAAACAACACGGCAGAAGCAAATTTTGCCCACGCTATGGACAATTTTCAGCCGTTATTACTTAACAATTCAAATGATGGAAACGATTGGAAAGAACATTGTGTTAAAAAAAGCCAAGTAATGAAAAGACAAGAAAAATCAAAACTCGGTTCAAATTTTATTTGGGAATATTCAAAAAAATTAATAGACGAAAATTTTGAAAAAGGAAATTTAAAAGATGAATAATAGTGACATTGAAAAAAACGACGTACCAGCAGTTAATCAAACGAACGAAAAAGTTCATATTACCACGGTTAAAAACCCTAAATTAAAAGTTTTAATAATGGGGAATTCAATAACTTTACACGAAAAAGCGCCACATATCGGTTGGAATTTAAATTGTGGCATGGCAGCAAGCGCGCCAGAAAACGATTACGTACACGTAATTTTAAAAAATTTAACTGAAAAATATGGTCAAATCAGTTCTTGTGTTGTAAACGTTGCTGATTTTGAAAGAAATTATTTTGATGAAAGCACCTATTACCTTTACGAAATGGCAAAAGATTTTAGCGCTGACTTAGTTATTTACCGTTTTGGTGAAAACGTTAAGCGCGACCGATTTGACGAATTCCCACTTGCGCCGTATTTAGAAAAATTCTTTAACCATTTTGCTCATAACACTAAAAAAGTTATCGTAACCGACACTTTTTGGGCTCACGAATATATTTGTTCTTCTATTAAAACGGCTTGTGAAAAAATCGGTGCAGAATTTGTTTCCTTATCAGATTTAGGCAATAAAGACGAAAATAAAGCAATCGGCTTATTCGAAAATCAGGGCGTTGCGCGTCACCCAGGCGATTTAGGCATGAAACGAATTGCTGAAAGAATTTTAGAAAAAATTTAATTAAAAAAGGCAGGTTTTACCTGCCTTTTTGTTTTATTAGTCTAAATATTTCACTATTTCGTTTAAGTCGTTAAAAGTTAAAGTAGGTACAACGTCGCTTTGCTTTAACATATCGGGCGTCGTTTCGCCACTGAATACTAAAATTGTATTAAACCCAGAATTTACACCAAATTTAATATCGGTATAAAGTCTATCGCCAACCATAGTAATTTCGTCGGCATTTAAGCCCGTAGCGCGCATAATTTCACGGCCTGCAATATTGTTTGGTTTACCGATAATATAATCAGGAACACGCCCAGAAGAACCTTCTAAAAGTCTAATAAACGAGCCAACGTCAGGCATTGAAATATCAGCAGTCGGACAAACCATATCAGGATGAGTTGCGATATAAATTGCACCACGAACAAGCATTTCGTTTGCTTTTTTAAGTTTTTCAAAGGTTAAAGTTGTGTCGTAAGCAAGCAATACTATATCAGCGTCTTCTTCAACGACGTTAACGCCACCTTCCGAAAAACTCTTTTTAACCTCGTCGGTTGCTAAAACGTAAACCTTTTTATCTTTAAACTCTGAGTTAATAAAACTAATTGTTGCCATCGCCGAAGTATACACGATATCTCTATCGTCGTAAAAGCCGATTTTAGACAACTTTTTAACGTATTCCATATAGTTTTTAGACGAATTATTAGTAAAATAATAAATCTTAATACCTTTTTCACGACAAATTTTTAAAGTATTTATCATATCGCCAATAGGCGTAGAATCAAGATAAATAGTTCCGTCCATATCTAAAACCAAACACTTAGTTTTTTTAACTATTTCTTTAATTTTATCCATTATTCGTACCAAAGCTCCTCTTTTCCGGTAGAAATTGCAGTTGCGCCTGAATTGATAGCGGATTTTATTTCTTCCTTAGTAGAAATAAGCCCACCTGCTATAATAGGTTGTTTAATCTTTTTAGCAAAACCTAAAATCACCTTAGGAATAATCCCTGGCATAATTTCAACCATATCGGGATTTGATGAGTGTATAGCATCAAGCGCCGTTCCTATCGCCTTTGAATCGACGATAAAAAAGCGTTGTACGGTCGAAAGCCCTTCTTCCTTTGCCATCATAACGATATTAGTTTTTGTAGTGATTATACCGTCAGCGCCTTTTGATTTAATATATTTTAAGCCGTATTTATCTTTACCTACACCGTCAAGAAAATCAAAGTGTATATACGCTTTCTTGCCTGCTTTATGTGTAAGAGTTAAAACTTCTTCAATATTTAAGATGTTTTGAAAATTAAGTAAAAATATAATTTCACAAGGACTATTTAACGCTGAAACGAATTCCGTTTTCGTTCTAACGCCTGCAATTAAACGGTTATTTAACTTAGCCATAATTATTTAACCGTTTTAGATGCTATTAAATTAGCGTCACCATCAATGTTTGCAATAATAACGTCGCCAAGTTTAATAGGCGTTTTGCAAGTTGTTGCGTTAATTTTCTTCATTACATCGAAAATATTAGCCTTTAATACAGGTTTATCAGTTCTAACAGGAACAAGAACGCCTATATCAGAATTCATAGTGCTTGTTACTACTCTTTTTGGGTTAACGCATTCGTTTTCAGCATAAACTTTACCCCTTGGGCAAAAATTGCCTACTACTGAAACTACTTTACCGTCATCTAAAGTAACGGTTATTTGACAACCCCTTGGACATTCAACACAAGTTAAAAGTTTCTCAGTCATTTTGCGCCTCCAATTCAATAGTAATATTTCCCGATTTATTAGCCGATAATAAATCCGATTTTAATACGATAGTTTCCATTTCACCCGGTGCTACGGTAAGTTTTTTCTTAGAAATAACTACTTCATCACCGTCTTTTACTTTAAACGTTACGTTTTTGAATACGTTAGTTACTCTGAAAAATACTTTTACGTCGCCTGATGGAACGGTAATTTTTTGTGGTAATACGTAACCGATATTAGCGCCGTTAATTAAGTTAACGGTCTTTTCTTTATTAAGTTTACCACTAATATATTCATAAGCCGAACGACCAGCGATTTCAGCCTCTTCCGAAGCAAAGTCAACAAGGTCGTGAACGTGTAAAACGTTACCACAAGCAAAGATACCTTCAACGTCAGTTTCTCTATATTGATTAACGATAGCGCCTTTCGTTCTTGGGCTCATAGGAATACCGGCGTTTTTGGTAAGTTCGTTTTCAGGAATAAGACCAACTGAGAATAAAACCGTGTCGCAATCAAAGTGAATTTCAGTACCTTTAATCGGCTTTTTATCTACTGGGTTAACTTCAGCAATAGTAACGCCCGTTACCCTTTCTTTACCTTGAATATCAACGATAGTGTGATTAAGATAAAGTGGAATACCAAAATCGTCAAGACATTGAACGATATTTCTCTTTAAACCACTTGAAAACGGCATAATTTCGCATACAGCGTGAACTTTTGCGCCTTCAAGCGTCATTCTTCTTGCCATAATAAGACCGATATCGCCCGAGCCTAAAATAACTACGTTTTTACCAGGTAAATAGCCTTCGATATTAACGTATCTTTGAGCAGTACCAGCCGAATAAATACCTGCCGAACGCGCACCGGCAATATTAAGCGCGCCTTTACTTCTTTCCCTACAACCCATAGCAAGAATAATTGCCATAGGTTTTAAGGTAAATACACCGTATTCACTATTCATAGCCGTAACGGTTTTATCAGCGCCAACTTCCAACACCATAGTTGAAAGCATAACGTCTATATCTCTTTTTTCAACTTCATCCGAAAACTTTTCAGCATATTCAGGGCCTGCAAGGTTTTCTTTAAATCTTGTTAAACCAAACCCGTTGTGAACGCATTGATTAAGAACACCACCAAGTTTAGTATCACGTTCAATAATAAGAATATTTTTTACGCCTGCATCAAATGCTGCAACAGCCGCAGCCATACCTGCCGGACCACCGCCGACAACTACTAAATCGTAATTCTTCATACTTGCCCCCTTATTTCGTTCTACCTACGTTGATTTCAGAGCCTTTGCCACTCTTTGTAACTTGTTCGTAAGGAATACCTAATTCTTTTGCAAGAACTGATACGATAACCGGTTGACAGAAGCCACCTTGACATCTACCCATACCGGCACGCGTTCTACGCTTAATACCATCAACGGTAGTTGCTTTAGGGTTTTCTCTTATCGCTCTTAAAATTTCGCCTAAAGTAATTGATTCGCAACGGCAAACGATTTTACCGTATTCAGGAATTTTTTTAATAACGGCGTTCTTTTCTTCGTTAGTTAAGTTTTTGAAGAAATAATCGGCTTTTCTTGTAGGATTAAAGTTATCTTTTTTATTTAAGTTTAAGTCTTTTGCAACTTCATTAGCGATAAAATCGCCGATAGCCGGTGCAGAAGTAAGACCAGGTGATTCAATACCGGCAACGTTATAGAATTTATCGTTTAACGCGCTCTTTTCGATAATGAAATCGTGTCTATCAGAATATGCTCTTAAACCTGCAAAAGAAGTGATAGAGTTAAATACCGGTACTTTTTTGCAAAGTTTATTAGCGCTTGCAATAACGTCGTTTAAGCCGTCGGCAGTAGTCGTAACGTCATCCTTATCGTCTTGTTCGGTTGCCGTAGGTCCTAAAATAATATTGTTATCAACAGTTTGCGAAACTAAAATACCTTTACCTTTTTTTGTTGGGCAGAAAAATAAAGTGTGGTTAACAAAATTGCCACTTTCTTTATCTAAAAGTATGTATTCGCCCTTTCTTGCGCCGATTTTAAATGAATTATCACCGATTAAACCAGCGATTTTATCAGAATAAATACCAGCAGAGTTAACGATATACTTTGCTTTAACAACTTGACCGTCTTTTGAAGTAACGGTAAAATATTCACCCGTTTCAATCTTATCTACTTCAAAATTAAGTTTAAGTTCAGCGCCATTGTCCATAGCATTACCGATTGATGCTATAGCAAGTTCGTAAGGACAAACGATACCAGCAGTAGTAGCAAAAAGCGCGCCCACAGCATCGTCAGAAATGTTTGGTTCAAGCGTACGAAGTTCTTGTTGGTCAATAATCTTAAGCCCCTTTACGCCGTTTTTTAAGCCTCTTTCGTAAAGACCTTGAAGCGTTTCCATATCTTCGTCGTTAAAGCCAACTACGATAGAACCGTTGTTTTTATACTTAACCCCAAGTTCTTCAGTCACTTTTGGCATCATTGATGCGCCTAAAACGTTAAATTTTGCTTTAAGCGAACCTTCTTTTGCGTCAAACCCAGCGTGCGAAATACCTGAGTTAGCGCGACTTGCACCCATAGCAACGTCACTTTCTTTTTCCAGTAAGCAGATTTTTGCATTAAAGCG
The DNA here is from genome assembly GCA_017646555.1 of Clostridia bacterium. GTDB lineage: Bacteria > Bacillota > Clostridia > Christensenellales > Borkfalkiaceae > UBA11475. Next base: position 6,749 of record JAGCMG010000062.1, read on the forward strand.
TGAAAGTTCTCTTAAAATCATCCCGCCGACAACACCACCACCGATTACTAATATATCGTACATAACCCCTCCTTGGTTTTTAACACGAAAAAAGAAGACGCAAACCTAAGGACAATCCCTTGTCCTCTTTTTACGTCTCCAAATCTCGCAATATTTTATTTAACATAATTTTACACCTTTTTAAGCATATTGTCAACTCAGTTTATAATGAATTAATAAAAACTTTATTAACTATGCTCCTACGATATAAACTCTTATGTTATTTTAACATAAAAAATATGACTTGTAAATAGGTATTTTTAAAATACTATAAATTTTCTAACGATTTATTAAACGCGTCATAAACGGCATCATTTACTTTCTTAATCGTTTCAGTGCTAATTTTTAGCACCCTATCGTAAGTGTAAAGTCCGTTAATTTCATCTTCGACATCGGCTAATTGAGTATAAACCGTCGCAGATAATCCTTGATTTTTAATTGCAGGAATTACTTCGCTTAAGTAAAGTTTTTCATATGCTTTTTCAAGTTTATCGGTAGAATTAAAGAACTTATAACCAAACTTTTTATTTGTAAAAATATGCCCTTTTAATCCACACGAATAGCCACCAAATTCAGTTACAGCAAGCGCGCGTTTATAATCGTTTTTAAGTTTCAATTTCCTAAAATAAATGTGTTTACTATTAAGGTCGGAAACACCTTTATCTTGCCACCCACTTGCGTGGTCAAAAAGTCTTGTTTCATCCTTTTTAGAAAGTTCATAATAAACGTTTTCGGCGTCAAACTGCCCCCAACATTCGTTAAACGGCGTCCATAAACAAAGCGAAACGGTATTAAAAAGTTGCTCAATCATTAAATCGGCCTCTTTAAAATACTGTTCTTTAGATTTTTCACTTCTTTTCATTTTTTTGTAATTCGTATCATCTAAATTTAGATTAAAAAATGGACAAAGTGCTAATCTAAAAAACGGATATTCCCCACCACCGTTTATCATATCTTGCCAAACGAGTATTCCTAAAATATCACAATAATAATACCATAAATAAGGCTCGGTTTTAATGTGTTTTCTAAGCATATTAAAACCTAAATTTTTGATATTTTGAAGTTCAGAATACATTGAATAATTATCGCTTGGCGTATATAAACCGTCAAGCCAGTACCCTTGGTCTAAAAGACCGTTATTAAAAGTTGGTTTATTGTTTACCGCAATGAATTTTTTGCCGTTTTTTTCTACTAAAGAAAACTTTCTTAAACCAAAATAACTTTCAACCACGTCTTCGCCAGTTTCAAATACTAATTTATATAGTTCTGGATTTTCTGGCGACCAAGGATTACATTTTGAAACGTCTAAAACCACTTCGTTATTAGAAGAAATTTTTTCTGCAACTACCTCATCCCCATCATAAACGATTGTTTTAACTGTTTTAGGTGCATCAAAAGTAATTTTTAAGGTTTTATCGTCGTAATTTGGATAAAGTTTAAATGATTTTAGGTAGTCGTTTGGAACGCTTTCAAGCCAAACCGATTGCCAAATACCACTTGTTGCAGTATACCAAATGCCACCGCGTTTATACTTTTGTTTACCTCTACCAAAAATATCACTTGACGCGTCGTCTTTAACTAAAATATAAAGTTCGTTTTCACCACTATATAAAGCAGTCGTTATATCAACGGAAAAACTATAATACCCGCCCTCAAAGCGTTTTAAAAATATGCCGTTAATATAAATTTCACTTATTTGGTCGATTGCACCGATATTAAGTAATACCCTACCCTTGTTAAAACCGTCTGGCAAAGTAAAAGTTCTTTTATAATGCAAAAATTCGTTTGGTTTTAATTGCCTATTAACTTTAGAATTTTTGCTTTCAGGCGAAAACGGAACGATAATTTTACCTTCAAAAAAATCGGGTTTTACGTTAGCGTTGGTAATAGCGTAATCCCACTCACCATTTAAATTAAGATAAGAATCCCTTTTAAATTGTGGTCTGGGATATTCTAAAAACGGAGCATTTGCTCCGTCAATAAATTGTGGTTTAAAAATCATTTTTAGCCCCTTTGGTCAAGTTTAATACATCGTATTTATTAAAATGCCACCATCAATTAAATTATAGTTATATTCTCTTTAAATGAACAACGGTTTCTACGTGTTTAGTTTGCGGGAACATATCGTAAGGCTTAATGTTTACTATTTCGTATCTTGGCGTAAAGTTTATTGCTTTTTTAAGCTCTTTACCGTCGTAATAAACAGAGCCGACTAAAATACCGATATCTCTTGCTAAGGTTGCTGGGTTACAAGAAACGTAAACTATTTCGGAAATATTTGAATTAATTAACGTATTTAAAACTTTTTCGTCGCAACCCTTTCTCGGTGGGTCTAAAACGACAATAGCCTTATCGCCAGCGTTATTTATCTCGTTAACAATTGATGGTAAAACATCCTTAACGTCGCCTAAATAAGAAAACATTTTATCAGTTAAACCATTGTCTTTTGCAAGTTTATTTGAAATTTCAACGGCTTCTTCAACTATTTCAATCCCGTACGCTTTTTTAACGCGTTTAGCCATCATAGCCGTCATAAGACCAGTTCCACTATATGCGTCAATAACGCAAACGTTTTCGTCAGACGATACAGTTTTAACGACGTTTTGGTAAATTTTTGATGCAATAGTTGTGTTTACTTGCATAAACGAAAGAACGCCGACGTTAAATTTAACGCCTAAAAATTCACTTTTGTATGTAGGTTCGCCGTAAACTAATCTAAATTCGTCACCAAAAACGACGTTGGTATCTTTATCGTTGATATTGATAAAGAGTGAAAAATTAGCAAAACTTTCTTTTAATAAACTAATAAATGCGTCAAGGTTAGGTAAATCATTTTTAACAACGACCAAGGTTATTATAAATTTACCACCGACTTCACGACAAACAATATGTCTTATAGTGCCGATTTTAAGCGTTTCGTTAAAACCAAGAATTTTATTTTGACGCATATAAGTTTTTAACGCTAAAATAAGTTTTTCAGACCAATTTGGGTGTAAAAAACATTCATTAATAGGTATAATTCTATGCGAATTTTCAGCATAAAAACCTATAACCGTTTCCCCATCAACGCTTGAAACAGGTAATTGAAGTTTATTTCTATACCCGTATTCCATTTGACTTTTCACCGTTGGCGAAACTTTAACGTCTAAATTAGCAATCTTTTTAAAACAGTCGGCAACTAAGGTGGACTTAAACTTTAACGAAACAGGATATTTTAAGTGTTGTAATTGACATCCCCCACATTTTTCGAACACAGGACAAACAGGCCTAACCCTTTCGTCAGCCGGAACTAAAACTTCTAAAAGTTTACCAAAAGCATAATTTTTTGTTGCTTTAAGAATTTTATATCGGATTTTTTCGCTTGGTAAAGCATTAGAAACGAAAACGACACAATCGCCGTTTTTAACAATCCCCTCACCATTAGAGCCTAAGCGCTCAACTATTCCGATAAATTCTTCGTTTTTTGTAATCATAATTATTTTTGTATTTTTATTATTTTTTTAAGTAATCTAAAAATCATTATTTGCGCCACAAAGATAAATCTATCTATTAAAAAGAATATTGGCGCTGAGCCTATCGCAAGTAATATAGGAATATATTCTTGTTTAATCTTGATTATAAGTCCTAAATCCAGTCCTAAAAAAGCGGTGTAGTAATAATACATCCCTATAACCGTTAGTATAAACCATAAACAAGATACCGTGTAAAAAATAGGTTTTTTCCACTTTTTCATTACGGAAATATATTTTACTATCGGGTAAATACCAAAAAATGGAAAATACGAAACATAAACCAAATTAGTGATATTAAAACCTGTAAGTAAAAGCGCTAAAATTCCTGCTGAAAGATACGCTAAAAAACTACCTTTCGGCGAATCTAAAAAAAGTGGTAAAGATAAAAACAATGGCCCGAACATTACTGCAAAAAGGTCAAAAAGTTCTGCAAAATAAGTTCCTAAAACCAAAGTTAGCGCGCAAAGCGCTGAAGATATTGCAGATAAAGTTATAACGCGCGTTTTCATCGGCAACCGCAACAAATATCCATCAAAATTTGAGTACAACAATAAGCAGTACAGCAATCCATACAGCCGTCACCACCCATTTGTCTATTATAGTTATTTTGTTGATAATTATTATAACCGCCTTGGTAGCCACCTTGATAATTGTTAGCGTTAAAATTAGCCTTTTCGTTTAATTTATTAAGCGCAGTACGGTATTTTGTGTTGTTTGGGTCTTTTGAAAGCGCGATTTCAAGTTGGTTACGGCTTTCGTTAATCCAATTACGCTTATAGAAAATAACGGATTGTAAATAATGCCATTCAGCGTTTTTATTCGATATAGAATCTAATTGTTGTTGCGCTTTTAAAAGGTCGCCTTGTTTAATTGCGTTAGACGCACTAATTAACGCTTGTTCATCCTTTTTAAAAGTGCTTTCCTTTTCCGCGTAAGCTTTTCTTGATTCAAAAATTTCGTTATACGCTTCTTCAAGTTTAGAAAGTTTTTTAGCAGCAATATTGCCAGCATCACCTTCTAAAAATCTATCGCGCGAATATTCAGCCCTTAAACTTTGATAAGCGCTTTCGATTTCTTCATCACTTGCCGACGGATGAACGCCTAAAATCTTGTAATATTCTTCCATTATTTTACCTCCATTACTGAAATAAGTGCTTTTCGTAATCCCCTTAAAAGTATATTGTCAATCAAATCGTGATTAAAATAATATTTGATGTTTTTGTTGGAATTTTCTATTTCCCAAAGCGCGTCGTTGAATAAAAAACAAATTTCTTCGCCATGCTTTTCTAAAAGTTCTTTTTTCGTTACTATATCTTTATACGCAAACTTAAACGGGTTATATTCGTTTTTATTTAAGTCCTTTTCAAAATCGTCCAAAGCGTCGATTAAATAAATCCATTTGCCTAAATTAAACGCTAAATTATTTATATCGTCCGAATAATGCTCACCACACAATTCTTTAACTATATCAGCAAGCATTTCCCCAAAAATTTCACTTGCGATACTTGCGCTATCGCCAAAAGAACGCTCATAATTTAATAACTTTTCGAACCCGTTTTTAACGATTAAATCAAATTGTGGCTCATTTTTTTTCGCTTTACGATATGCGCCTAAAAAAACCGATTGCTTAATTTTGCCTTTTTTACTATCCAAAACGTCGTCTTTAAGTTTATAAAACGCTAAAATAACGTTTAAATTAGCAATTCTACAAGAAATATCAGTAGTTTTAGCAACGGGACGCTTAACAATCCAATGCGTTAAACAATGTTCTTTTTTTATGGTTAAATCAGTATCTGTTACGTTATGAATAAAATGCGTTAAAAACGCTAAATCATAACTTAAAGTAAACCTTGCAGTTTGCCCACAAGTTTTACCGATACTTTTACAAAGCCCGCAATAAGTCGCTTTATACAAAGTTTCGTCTTTAACAAACAAATTCGGGTTATCGGGTTTAACGTATCCAAACATAATATCTACCCTATTAGTATGCTCAATTTTTTATCTTGCACGCGGAACAAGACCAACTTTTCTATAAACTTTTGATAAAGTTTTATAAGCAATTCTTGACGCTCTATCAGCGCCGTCTGCTAAAATTTTATCAATATATGCCTTGTCCTTTAATATTCTTTCTTTTTCTTCTTTAATCGGCTTAATAACGTCGGCAACGGCTTCCCCAACGGCAAGTTTAAAGTCGCCATAGCCATAACCATCAAAACGTTTTTCGGCATCTTCGATAGAAGTCCCCGTTACAACGCTATAAATCGATAAAAGGTTGCTAATGCCAGGCTTATCTTCCGACATAACGATTTTATTATCGCTATCGGTAACGGCGCGCTTAAACTTTCTAATGATAGTATCGGTATCGTCGTCCATTGAAATAAACGCATTAATATTAGCGTCGGATTTACTCATTTTTTTAGTAGGTTCTTGTAAACTCATTATTTTAGCGCCAACCTTGGAAATATAAGGCTCTGGCACTTTGAAAGTTTCGGAATATCTTGAATTAAAACGAATAGCCAAATCGCGTGATAATTCAAGGTGTTGTTTTTGGTCAGCCCCTACTGGAACGAGTTCGGTATTATAAAGTAAAATATCAGACGCCATTAAAACTGGGTAATCCATAAGTCCCATATTAACGTTATCACAATGGCGTTGGCTCTTATCTTTAAATTGAGTCATACGAGTAAGTTCACCAGGATAAGTCATAGTGTTTAAAATCCAAGTGAGTTCAGCGTGCGCAGGAACGTGCGATTGAATAAATAAAATTGCTTTTTCAGGGTCGATACCACACGCTAAATAAAGTGCAGTAAGTTCATAAGTATGCGCGCGAAGAAGTGCAGGCTCTTGCTTAACGGTTAGCGTATGCAAATCGGCAATAGAATAAATGCAATTATAATCATCTTGAAGTTTAGTCCAGTTTTTAATTGCACCGATATAGTTACCTAAAGTTAAAGTTCCACTGGGTTGAACTGCTGAAAAAAGAATTTTTTTATCGTCCATTTTGTATAATTCTCCATTATGATACTATAGGGTAGTTTAACACAAAGTAAAAAAAAAAGCAATTACTTTTAAGTAATTGCCAAAAACTGTGGTTTTTTTGTTATTATTTTTGAATAAATTCGAAAACCGTGTCGCAAATATCTTCTTTTTCAACGACTTTTGTAAATTTAACGGTTTTTTCTTTAAGTTCACTAATTTGTTCAGGAACTGGTTCAGCAGTAGTATATTCCAACTTTTTCGATGCGTTGAAAGCATCTGTATCAACCTTACCGGTGAGCGCTTTATAAACGCTTTCTGGGAACTTATACGGACTTGCCGTCGATAAAATAACCATAGGATTATTTAATTCATCCATAAAACGGTCGGCAACGGTAACGGCAACCGAAGTATGTGGGTCTAAGGTGTAGCCGTATTCGTCAAAGAAATTTTTAATCGTACTTACGCAATTTTTCTCATCACAATAGCCTGCTAAAAATTGTTTTGAAATCTTAACTCTTTCTATATCGGAAACTGTATATTCCTTACTTTTTGACAAATCGTTCATACGCTGTTTCGTCACTTCAAAATTTCTACCACTCATCTCAAAAACAAGTCTTTCAAGATTGCTTGAAATAAGTATATCCATCGACGGTGAAGTTGTCTTATAAAACTCTCTATTAATATCGTATTTACCGGTTGCAAAAAAGTCCGTTAATACGTTATTTTTATTTGACGCGCATACTAATTTGCCAATAGGTAAACCCATCATTTTTGCATAGTAACCTGCTAAAATATTACCAAAATTACCTGTTGGAACGCAAAAATCAACTTCTTCCCCAAACTTAATTTCTTCGGCGTTTACAAGGTCTGCATACGCTGAAAAATAGTAAGCAATTTGTGGTGCTAAACGACCAAAATTGATTGAATTCGCGCTGGATAATACTACGTTTTCTTTAAGCAAGCGTTCTTTAATTTCATTAGAAGAAAAAATCGTTTTAACCGCCGATTGACAATCGTCAAAATTACCTTTAACAGCAGTAACCGAAAGGTTTTCCCCTTCTTGCGTGGTCATTAAAAGTTTTTGCATATCTGAAACGCCTTCGCTTGGATAATAGACCATAACTTTAATACCAGGTTGATTCTTAAATCCTTCAAGCGCCGCTTTACCAGTATCACCACTTGTTGCAACTAAAATAAGTATTTCTTCTTTAATACCACAGTTGTCACAGCCTTTTCTTAAAAGGTATGGTAAAAGCATTAAAGCAACGTCTTTAAACGCTAACGTTGGGCCATGGAAAAGTTCCATAATGAATAATTTATCATCAATCTTAACAATCGGCGCAGCGCTATCAGAATCAAACCTATCGTACGCTTTTTGGCACGCTAATAATAAGTCGTCATAGTCGTATTCGGTTAAATATTGCGATAAAACGAACGCAGCAGTTTCAGCATAATCCATATCTAAAATGCTTTCAAGTTTATCTTTAACGTTTGGAAAATACGCAGGCACGAAAAGCCCCCCATCCGTTGCTAAACCTTTTGCAATTGCTTCTGACGCGCAAGAAACCTTTTGCCCACCACGTGTACTGATAAATTCCATAATTCCTCCAAAAAAAAACGGGAAAACTTTAATTGTTTCCCCGTTATTTTATACTATTTTTTCAAATTTTGCAAGCAAACTAAATATGCTTTACAATAAATTGCGGTAAAGTTTCCTTTTCGCCACTGCAAGTGAGAACGAATTCAACACCGTATTCGTTTTCAAGTTTTTCAAGTGCAGTAAAAATATTTTCAAGTTCAGGAAGTTCTTTTTTCGTAATACGCTTAATGCTATCAATATAAATAGTTTCATTATCAGCGTTAGCAGCAACTAAACCTTTTAAAAAGCCTCTAAAGCCATCTTCACCTTGAACGTCAAACTTACTTGCATCAATAAATCTTACAGCGTGCTTAAGGTCGTACATATTCTTTGAAGTATCAGCAACGTATAATACGTGACCTTTTGCCGTAACCGAAGCGTTGTTTGCGCCGTCGATAGCCATTTGAGTTTTGCCCGTTCCTTTCGGCCCATAAATTATTTTCATAAAATCCTCCAAGATTTTTTTATAAGCGTTTGCTTACCTATTCTTACTTATATTGTATAACAAATTTTTAAAAAATCAATACTTATTTAAAAATTTATTGTAAAAATACCCAAATTATTTAAGGTCAGCAATGAAACTTTCTAATCTATCAATACCTTCTTTAATATCTTCGAGCGAAATAGTATATGAAAGTCTAATAGAATTGTCGTCACCAAATGCAACGCCAGGGATTAATGCTACACCCTTTTTAAGCGCGCCTTTTGCAAAGGTCATTGAAGAGTCAACTACTTCACCTTCAAAGGTTTTACCATATAATTTAGATACGTTAATAAATGCGTAGAACGCACCTTTTGGTTCTGAACAAGTAACACCTTCGATTTTAGAAAGTCTTTCAAACATATACTTTCTTCTCTCATCAAAAGTTTTTTGCATTTGAGCAATAAAGTCAGCGCCACCTTCTAACGCTGTTACTGATGCGTATTGAGCGATTGAGCAAGCGTTGCTTGTCGTGTGGCTTTGCATACTTGAAATTGCCTTAGCAATATCTTTTGGTGCTGCAAGATAACCAATTCTCCAACCGGTCATAGCGTAACTTTTCGAAACACCGTTGATTACGATAGTGTGGTCGTACATATAATCAGAAACGGATGCGATAGAATAATGTTTTTCGCCAGCGTATACTAATTTTTCATAAATTTCGTCGGAAATTACGTAAATACCTTTCTTTTCAGCAACTTTAGCAATTTCTTCAATTTCTTCTTTAGAATATACTGAACCAGTAGGGTTGTTAGGTGAATTTAAGATTAAGCACTTGGTTTTATCGGTACAAGCATCTTCAATTTGTTTAGCCGTTACTTTGTAATCGTTTTCAACGGTTGCAGAAACGTAAACACATTTACCACCTGCAAGTTTTACAAGTTCAGGGTAAGTGAGCCAATAAGGTGATGGAATAATAACTTCTTCCCCTTCGTCAACGATAGCAGAAATAGCGTGGAAAAGTGATGCTTTTGCACCGCTTGAAACAACGATATTAGCAGGTTCGTATTTTAAGCCGTTATCTTCTTCAAACTTTTTACAAATGGCAACTTTAAGTTCCTGAGTACCTGATGCAGGAGTATATTTAGTAAACCCGATATCAAGCGCTTTTTTAGCGCTTTCGATTATGTATTCAGGGGTGTTAAAGTCAGGTTCACCCGCGCCAAAACCGATAACGGAAATACCTTCGGCTTTCATTTTCTTTGCTTGCGCAGTAATTTCAAGCGTAAGCGAAGGTGCTATGCTTTTTACTTTTTCAGAAACGTTGTTCATATATATTTCTCCTTATTCGTAATCTTTTTCAGATGATAATTTCGCTTCTCTATCAGCGATTGCTAAACCTTCAATCATTTCGTCGATATCGCCCATAATAAAGGTGTTAAGCGAATATAAAGTCAAGCCAATTCTATGGTCGGTAACGCGCCCTTGTGGGAAGTTATAAGTTCTAATTCTTTCCGAACGGTCACCCGTACCAACTTGGCTTTTTCTATTTTCAGAATATTGTTTGTCGTATTCACTTCTATACAAATCGTAAAGACGGCTCTTTAAAACCTTCATTGCTTTTTCACGGTTTTTCGTTTGTGAACGCTCATCCTGACAAAGAACTACTATACCAGTCGGTAAGTGTGTAATTCTTATGCACGATTCGGTTTTATTAATATGCTGACCACCTGCGCCCGAAGACCTTAAAGTATCAACTTTTAAATCTTTTTCGTCGATATGAACTTCAACGTCTTGCGCTTCCGGTAAAACAGCAACGGTTGCCGTAGAAGTATGAACTCTACCTTGCGATTCGGTTTCAGGAACTCTTTGTACTCTATGAACGCCACTTTCAAACTTTAATTTACTGTAAACGCCCTTACCTGATATAGAGAAAACTACTTCCTTAATACCACCAAGTTCGGTTGAGTTATTTTCAACTTCTTCGGTTTTCCAACGATTTTTTTCGGCGAATTTAACGTACATACGATAAAGTTCGTACGCGAATAAACTTGCTTCTTCCCCACCGGCGCCGGCACGAATTTCCATAATAACGTTCTTATCGTCGTCAGGGTCTTTAGGGATAAGCAAAATTCTAAGTTCAGCCGAAATTTTATCAATTAAATCTTTACAAGAATAAATTTCGTCTTCAAGCATAGCACGCATTTCAGGGTCCGTTTCAATTTCAAGCATTTCTTTCGCTTGGTCCCTATCTGAAATAACCTTTTTATATTCAAGATATTTTTCAACTGTTTCTTGAATTTCCGAAAGTTCTTTCGTGTACGCTTTCCATTCGTCCATTTTGGCCAACACGTCAGGGTCGGCAACTAATTTTTGAAGTTTTTCGTATCTATCTACGATACCGTCTAATTTTCTAAACATAAATCAATAAACTACTTTTACAATTCTTTCTACGCCGAAAATATCTTTAATAATTTCAACCGATTTTGAATTTTTAAACATTTCAGCAACGGCGCTTGCTTGGTTTATACCACATTCTAAGAATAAATATCCGTTTTCAGCGATATAATCACCTGCAAAACACGCAATTTTTTTATAATATTCAAGTCCGTCACTACCACCGTCAAGTGCTAATACAGGCTCAAAATCTTTAACTTCTCTATCAAGCGAAGTGATATCTTCGCTCTTAATATACGGTGGATTAGAAATTATTACGTTAAACTTTTTACCACCGATATTCTTAAATAAATCACTATGAATAAACTCAATTTCTGCTTGGTTCGTTTGAGCATTTTCCATTGCTAACGAAAGCGCGTCTAAACTAATATCACTTGCAAAAACCGTGCAATTTGCACGTTTTTTAACGGCTATCGCAATAGCGCCACTACCCGTGCATAAGTCTAAAACAACGGAATTTTCATCAATAACTTTAAGTGCGTTTACAACTAATTCTTCCGTTTCAGGTCTTGGGATTAAAACTCTTTCGTCAACTTTAAGTTCATAATCTAAAAATTGTGCCGACTTAAAGCAATACCAAAGTGGTTTACCCGTTTTTCTTTCTTCAACAATTTCGCTGATTTTATCAATCGATTTTGCCGAAACCATATCGTCGGAATAAACTGCGTCACGTGGAATATTTGCGCACAACGAAACTATCCACTCAGCATCAGAAACTTCTTCAATTCCGGCGTCTTTTAAGGTCGAAATAACGGCTTCCGTCACCTTTTTAGCAGGTGTTTGCAACACGAAATTTTGTGTTGGAACGGTAGGGTCTTCGTCCATAATCAAAACTTCCTTAAACGCTGAAATTGCTACTTCAATCATTTCAAGAGTAGGTTCTTTCGTTGTTAAACGCTGTAAGAGTAACCCTGGTGCTTTTAACGGAGCAACGATAGGGCTTTTAGTTTTTGCTAAAAGTTTTAACGCTTCGTAGGATAAGCCTGCAATTAACGGTAACATCGCAATTTTAATTAAAACTCTAATAATGCCGTCAATTTCAATGCTATAAGCGCCCAATATACCTTCAAATAATGAAAATATAAGTATACCTATAATCATTACTAAAAAGATAAACGAAGTTCCACATCTATCGTGAATTCGCGTGCATTTTTGAGCGTTTTCAGGCGTTAATTCAAGTCCCTCTTCATAGCAAGAAATGGTTTTATGCTCTGCCCCGTGATACATAAAGGTTCTTTTCACGTCGGGAACTAATAAACATAATAGAATATAACATAAAAATATTACTATCCTTAACGCGCCTTCTATTAAGTTTTTAGCAATCGGCGAAAATTCGTGGTTAAAAATCCACTCAAGGCCCATTCTTGAATACTGCGGTAATAGAACGAAAAGCCCAACGGCTAAAACAAGTGCTAAAACAACTGAAACAGCCATAACGACTTTCATAATATCAAGTTTAAATGTTTTAGCAAGCCATTTTTCAAACTTACCGGGCTCAGCGTCGTCGCCAAAAACTTCCCCCGAACGCATAAGACATTCCGTCCCGAAAATCAAAGACGAAACAAACGAAACGCACCCCCTAACGATAGGGAGTTTAACGTACCAAGGCTTTTTTTCAGGTGGGGTCAACCGTTTTGTTTCAGTTCTAATAATCCCGTCCCCGTCGCGCACACACATAGCCATTGAAGACTTACCACGCATCATAACCCCTTCTAAAAGGGCTTGACCACCGATTTGTGTGCGTTTTTTACTGCAAGATTTTTCCAAAATATGCCTACCTAATAAAAAATAATAAACTTTTTAGGTTCGTTTAACTAAAAATAGCAATCTATTAGTTTATAATAAAAAAGGCTTTTAAAAGCATAAACCTTTAAAAGCCGTAGCAAACTTACTATTTAACCTTGCTATATCTCTTATTGAACCTATCGACACGGCCACCAGTATCTACTAATTTTTGTTTACCGGTAAAATAAGGATGGCATTTACTGCAAATTTCAACCTTAATAGTATCGGTATTCTTGGTCGAACCGGTTTTAAATGTCTCACCACAAGCACATACGACTGTAACTTCGTGATAATTCGGATGGATACCCTCTTTCATTTTATCACCTCTTTTTTAATTTACTGAAACATTATATATTATTTTTACAATTAAGTCAACTATTAAACGAACATTTTAATAAAATTTCATTAAATTTTTTAATGTTAAAAGCGCTTGCTTTTTTTTGTCGTTTATATTAAAATATTTATACTACTAAATTTGGAGATTTTATGAAAGGTTGGGTCAAAAGCGAAAACGGCATTTTAACTTTAATCGATTTACCTGAAGAACAAGATTCTACCCTTAAAGACGGTGTGTTTTCGGTAAAAATGCTAAAAAGCCTTATCACTACGGACGATTTACTTGAACTTAAAGACGATTTTAATCGTGATAATTACGTATTAGGTACTGCTGGTATTGGCATAGTTACTACTGACGCGGATGAAAATAGCGTTTTTTCACTAAAAAAGGGTGATAAGGTTTACGTTAAACCATTTAAGGCGTGTGGTGAATGCATTTACTGCAAAAGTAACGTAAAAAACAAATGCGCCGACTTAAAAGTTGCAGGTGAAGATTACGACGGGTTTTTAAAAGAATTCGTTGACTGTACGGAAAATGAGGTTGTGTTGCTTCCTGAAAGTATTACGGATAACGACGCGCTTTTTATACAAACCATTTCCCTTGCTTTAAATATTATTGATAGATTGAACGTGCAAAAAGGCGAACACGTAGTAATTTTAGGCGCGAACAATTTAGGCATCATCACAGCACAACTTCTTAAATACTATCAAAGTATTCCAATTATAATCGATAATTCTCCTGAAAGAATTTCCCTTGCAAAAGAATGTGGTATTTACTACGCTTTATGTAAAGATAAAGATTGGGTTAGTGAAGTTAATGAAATAACAAGTGGCAGAATGGCAAGCCAAACTGTTTATTTACAATCTTCGGGCATTTCAATAAAATACGCGTTTATGCTTAGTGCAGTTGGTGCAACTATTGCAATAGCGCAATCAAGTCCTAAGGCAACGCTTTTATCGTTATACCCTGCAACTAAAAAAGAACTTAATTTCGTTTTCATTAATACAGGCTACGGCAACACAAGCACAGCAATAAACATTATTGTAAATAAAGCAATTGACCTTTCTAAGTTAGCGCTTAAAACTATTAATTTTAACGATTGTGGCGAACTTATTAATTCACTTGCTGAAAAGTTTAACGAAAACGATTTTATTTCAGATATAGCAGTCGATATGATATAATTTAATAAAAATTAATTAAAAAAATAGCCCCACATAAGTGGGGCTTTATTTGTTCAAAAACTTAATAATTTGACACTAAGCCATCATATATAAAATGCCGATACATTCTTCGCCACAATGGCTTGTGATAGTAGCGCCTGCACGCGTAATATAAATGTTTTCAAACCCAAATTCTTTAAGGGTATTTTCAACTGAATTAATAATATTTTCGTCGCAAGTCGTATAAGTGATAAATACCGTTTCAAAATTGATAGGTGCAAATTCGTTTAACACGTCTTGAACATATTTATTAACGATATTCGGCATATTCCCACGATACTTATTACCCGATTTCATAGCGCCGTCTTTTAATAAAATTTGTGGACGGATTTTTAACAAATTAGCGCCAAAATACGAAAGCGAAGAACATCTTCCACCTTTATATAAATAGTCCAATCTATTAAGCACAAAACTTGCTTGAACTTTTTCCCTATTATGCGGTTTTG
>JAGCMG010000063.1 GCA_017646555.1 Clostridia bacterium
CGTTAGTTCTTTCGGTGTTGATTGGTTTAAGGATGAAGTTTTACCTAAAATCCCTGATGAAATCCCTGTTCTTTCAGTAACCAAGGGCTTAATCCACGAAGGTAACGGCAAACTTATTTGTTATCCTGAATATTGGCAAAAGGAACTTGATAAACTTGGCAAAAAGAACGAACTTTGCGCTATCGGTGGTCCTTGCACAAGTTACGAACTCGTATTTCACGACCAAACCTTAGTAGCGTTCTGTGGTAAAAATATGGAAACGATTGAAATGATGAAAAAGGTTATGTCAACCGATTATTATCACATCATCACCACCACCGACGTTATCGGTATCGAAAGCGCCGTTGCATTAAAGAACGGTTACGCGCTTGGTATCACTTTAACTATCGGTGAAAATATTGCTAAAACTAATAACGAAGATGAAATTCACTTTAACTCGCAAGCAGGTATTTTCCTTGAGGCGTCTAAAGAAATGCACAAACTTATCGCTATGCAAGGTGGTGACCTTGATAGTTATTTCGTAGGCGTTGGCGACCTTTACGTTACAGTTTACGGTGGTAGAACGAGAAAAGTAGGCGTTTTATTAGGTAAGGGTTATAACATTGACGAATCTTTAGAAATCTTAAAGGGCGTTACGTTAGAATCGTTAGTAGTTGCTGCGCGCGTTGCTGAAGCGTTAAAAGCAAAGGCTAAAAACGGCGAAATTGACCTTAAAGAATTCCCACTCTTAATGCACGTTGACGAAATTATTTCTGAAAAGAAAGCAGTAAATATTCCTTGGGAAGATTTTACAAAAGTTTCGGGCAAAGTAAAATAAGTCAAAATAAAAGCGTCTTTTTTAAGGCGCTTTTTCATTTTTATTTCGTTTTTATTGCGTTAAAATAATTGCTTTTTTTTCGGTGTTATCGTATACTTAGAGTATAAATTTTTAGGTTAGTACTATGGAAGATACAGTAATTTTATACGAAGACAATCACATAATCGTTGCGCTTAAACCACAAAATATTCCGTCGCAAGAAGACGATAGTAAAGATAAAGATATGCTCACTATTTTAAAAGAGTATATCAAAGAAACTTATCATAAACCTGGTAACGTGTATTTAGGCTTAGTGCATAGACTTGATAGACCGACCGGTGGGGTTATGGTTTTTGCTAAAAGCAGTAAGGCTGCCGGTAGACTTTCTGAACAAATGCGCTCTGGCGATTTTGAGAAGAAATATTTGACCGTTTTATCGTCTTGCCCTAAAGAAAAAAAGGCAGTTTTAACTAACTACCTTAAAAAGAACGCCGTTAACAATATGGTGTATATTTCTTCGGCTGCAGTTGATGGTGCTAAAATGGCTCAACTTGATTATACGGTTTTATGCGAACAAGGCGACCTTGCGTTGACGGAAGTTAGACTTCACACTGGTCGTAGCCATCAAATTAGAGTGCAAATGAACGCGATTGGCTGTCCAGTTTACGGCGATATGCGCTACGGTGGCGACAAGGCTAAAAAAGGGTACCTTGCGCTTTGGGCGTATTATTTAGCGTTTACTCACCCTGTAACGGGGGAAAGGATGGTGTTTAAAGTTCAACCACCTAAAGAAAATAATCCGTGGTCACTTTTCGATACCGAAAATTGTGTTGCCGTAGTTAAACCTGAAATTTAATTTTTATAAAATTTGGGCAGAAATGCGTTTTCTGCTCTTTTTATTTTAAAATTTAATTAAATTAGTAAAAATAACTGTCGTATTCGTATTGACAAAATAATCAAATTAGTGTAAAATGATTAAGTATTATATATTATTATGCAAATTTGCGCGCTTGCGCTAATAGGAGTAGTAAATGAAAATCAAAAATACTTTTACAAAAATATTTTCCGCGTGTTTAGTAGCCGTAATGTTTATGGCGTCTATATGCGTTTGTGCGGACGTTAAATTCGCGTCGGCTGACACTACTGTTAACGTGGAATCTGCTATTAAATATTTCACCGTTGACGGCGATAATAGCAATTCTTATCTTACCGATTTAAACGGGGCTCAAGTTCTTCACTATATGCCTACCAACAAAATGGAAGATAATACCGTTATTGCTAAAATTAAAAATAAACTTTCGGTAAAAGACTTCGCTATGGATTTTGACCTTTCCGATTCCGTAAAGGCGGTTGAATTCACTTTTGCCGTTGACCCGTCAATCGTTACTGGCGACGCCGTTAAAGCAGTTGTTAAAATCGATAACGAAAATGATACCGTAACCGTAAATGGTGCTAGCGCGTCTGCTACTACCGCTACTATTGAAATTTCTGCTCAAGCAAATGCTTTAGCAGTAAACGGTGTTTCGGTTGCCGGCGTTGATACCGATGGCGAAGTTCCTGCCGATATCGAAATTAAAATTACTTACACTTCGGCTAATCCTGAAGGTGGTATTTACTTTAACTATATCGACCAAAAGGTAAGCGATGCTGATAGCAAGTTTAAGCAAACCTTTACGAGAAATACTTCTAATACGGGCGTTCTTGCTACTGCTAAACGCGTGCTTGAAATTGACGAAGAAAATACTTCGGTTAAAGTTAATGGCAACGAAATTTACGTGTACGACGGCGTTGAATACACCTTAAAAGTTTTATCTTACGGTTTAGATAACGTTACTCTTTCCCCTGTATTAAAGTTTGCTAAAGACGCTGGTTTTGTTGGTGAATACTTCATTAACTCTGGTAATAGAAAGATTGCTTTCACGGCTGTTGATTTTGACAATGCCGATTACGTGGAAGCTGGTGAAATCAGTTTTGGTGACAACGGCGAATACGCAACTTACACCGTTTACGTTGTAAATAGCGATATCGTTAATAATAAAACCGAAAACGGCGTTGACGAAGATTTAATTAAACAAAACGCTCCGTCATATACTACTGATAACGCTATTATCAATAGTTTCAAAAACGCTGTTGAAAAAGCAACCAAGGCTGAATACGAAATCAACGGTGAAACTGTTGAACTTGATATTAGAGTAGGCTCTGGTCAATACTTTGAAATTCCGTCTTATGAAAGTATCGTAATTAGTGAATATAGCGCATATTCTTCTTTAGTTCCTACCGTTTATTACGTAAACGTTGACGAAAGTACTGAATTTGCTACTACTACCTCAATGAGAATTCCTGTAAATACTGCAGGCACTTATAAGTTCTTCGTTATCTTTGCTGACGAATTCGGCAACACTTTAGAACAAGAAGATTTCTACGATAAAGAAAACTTCGGCAACGAAACTTACAAAGATTTAATCTTTGAATTCACCGTTGAAGACAACGCTCCTACCACCGTTACCGGTGCTAAACAAGTAACTTGGTATAAAGGCGTTACCAACACCGCTAAATCGTTCACGATTGAAAGTTCTTCTTACAACGCAGAATACAAACTTTTCTTTGTTGACGCTAACGGCAATGAACACGAAATTGAAAAGTACGACGAAAGCAAGATTAATAGTTACGACGGCACTTACTTCACTAAGGAAGAAATTAAGGCGTTTAACTACGACGGTACTTTAACTTTCACTCCACAACGCGTTGGTAAGTATATTATTAAGTGTGAAGCGCAACAAACTAACTCTACTAAAATTACTACCGGCGAAACGGAAATTACCGTTAAAGAAGTTAAGACCGTTACTCCTGACGACCACTGGTTTGAAAACAACGTTTGGTCTTTCGTATTCTTGGGTATCGGCACGTTAGCGCTTGCAGGCATTATCGTTCTTCTCTTAATTAAACCGAAGGAAGAAGAATAAAATATTCAGGGCTTTAAGCGTGGCTTAAAGCCCTTTAATTTAATATTATATATTTATTATTGTATATATGATATAGTTATAACTATAGTATAGATTTATAGGTTTTTTATGTTTGAAATCAAAAGTGACGGGTTTATTAAACTGTCGGCTTTCTTAATGCAAAAGACCACTCTTAAATACGGGGAAGTTTCATCTTTAATAAAAAATAAAGATATTAAAGTCAACGGTAAAAGGGTAAAAGAAGATATTAAGTTAGCCAGTAGCGATATAGTGACCGTTTATGCTGACAAGGAAAAATTGAAAAACGATTTAGTCGATATAATTTTTAGCGACGATAATATTTTAGTTTGCGTTAAACCACGCGGTGTTAATTCCGACGATTTTTTTAGTAAAGTTAAAGGCGAAAACGAACTTTATTATATTCACCGTTTGGACTTAAATACCGACGGCGTTATGATTTTTGCTAAAAATAAAACAGCCGAAAACGAATTGTTATTAGGCTTTAAAAATAGGACTTTTATTAAAAAATATTTAGCAGTCGTTTTAGGCTCTTTTAAAACTTGCGACGGGGTGTTAAGCGACTATTTAATTAAAAATTCTTCGGCTAATAGCGTTGAAATTTATAAAGATAAAAAACCAAATTCTTTAACCGTAAAAACGGGTTATAAAACGCTTGTTAAAGGCGATACGACTTCGCTTTTAGAAGTGGAATTATTTACTGGTAGAACACATCAAATTAGGGCGCACCTTGCTTTTTATAATCACCCTATTATCGGTGACGGCAAGTACGGAAACAAAGATATTAACAATAAATTAAAGGTTAAAAACCAACTTTTAACGGCTTATTTTTTAGAGTTAAAGTTTGATAAAGATAGTCCGTTATTTTATCTAAACGATAAAATTTTTACCTATCAAAAAGATTATAAAAAATTCATAATTTAACTAAAAAGGTTGTGTTTGCGATTTAACGGTATGGTGAAATCGCACCAAAAATGAAATTATGCCACAAGACGCTTTCACTTTATCGCGCGTTGCTACTGAACTTAACGCGCTATTAAAATCAGCAAAAGTTAATAAGATAAATCAACCCGATAAGGATGAAGTCGTTCTTCATCTTTATAACGCTGGGAAAAATTACAAACTCTTAATTTCGACCAACGCTAATACGGCAAGGGTAGATTTAACTAATACGGAAAAACCTAACCCATTAACGGCGTTCGGCTTTTGTATGCTACTTCGAAAGCACCTTTTAACGGCTGAAATTATTAAGGTTGAACTGGTTGGTTATGAAAGAATAATTAAAATAACTTTCGACGCTAAAAACGACTTTTTTGAACGCCGTGAACGAGCGCTTTACGCTGAAATTATGGGTAAGTACAGCAACATCGTTTTAACGGAAGACGAAAAGATTTTAGGCTCGTTAAAAGCGTTTAATTTAGATATCGGCTCTTTAAGACCACTCTGCGCTGGGCTTAAATATACTTTGCCTATTAAACAAGATAAATTTTACCCACACGAAAAGGATTACGAAAATCAATTACTTACTCTATTAAATGATGGAATTGCCGTAAATTTAGGCGCGTTTATTTTTGAAAAGGTTATAGGTGTTTCAAAGCAAACGGCTAATGAAATTGCTCACTTATTTACTCTTAAATACGGTGAGATTTCTACTAAAAACGCTATAAATTTAACCGATTTTGTGGTAGATTTTTTTGTTAACGCGCCGTCTAATCCCGTTATAAAGAAAAACGAAAACGGTAAAGTTAAGGACTTTTTAGTGTTTGATTATCAATCTTTTTTAGGCGAAAGCGTTAAAAAAGACAGCGTATTAAATGCGCAAAGCGAATATTACGCCGTCGTTGATAAGAATAGGATTTTCGACGAAAAAAAGCATAAACTTATTTTAGTAGTTAAAAAGTCAAGCGATAAGTTGTCAAAAAGGCAAGCCATTATCATAAATAAGAAAAAAGACGCGTCCGATTTAGAAAGTGACAAAATTAAGGGCGAACTTTTAATTTCTAACCTATATCGCATAAAATCGGGGGAAGAATTCGTCGTTTTAGAAAATTATTACGACGAAATGAAACCTATACGAATTGCGCTTGATAAGACTATTTCACCTAATAAAAACGCAGAAAATTATTATAAACGCTACAATAAAAAGAAAAGAACGCTTGAAGTTTTAGTTTCGCAAGAAGAAGAACTTAAAGGGGAAATTGATTATATTAAGAGTTTGTTTTCGGAAATTGAAACGGCTAAAGATATCTTTGACTTAGTGGAAATTGAAAACGAACTTAAAGAAATTGGGCTTATTAAATCGGCTAAAAAAACGAGTAAGAAAAAGAACGAAAAAGTTCAATATACCACCTACCGTATATCGGGATTTAATATAAAAGTCGGTAAAAACAATATTCAAAACGACGCGCTTTTAAAGTTGGCAGAAGGCAATTTTATTTGGCTACACGCAAAATCTTTTCACTCGTCGCACGTGTTTATTGAAAGTAAAGACGGAGTAGTGCCCGATAGCGTTTTAGTTAAGGCTGGGGAAGTTTGCGCGTATTATTCTGAAGTTAAAAACGGCGAAAAAATCGAAGTGGATTATACCTTAAAAAAATTCGTTAAAAAACCTAGTGGGGCTAAACCTGGTTTCGTTAATTACACTAATCAAAAAAGTATCGTAGTCGTTCCGTCTAAAAACGAAGAATTTTTACTAAAGTAAATAAAAATTAAAATACTTTAAATTAAAGCATAATAAATTTGACAATTATATTTTGTTATGTTAGAATATCATAGTTAAAAAAATCAAAAAATATTTAAACTTTTTCATATAGGAGTTAAGTTATGGAATACAAAGTAGAAAAAGCGGAAAAAAGTACCGTTAAAGTTGAAATTTCGTTAAACGCTACGGAATGGAGACAAGCGCAAGTTGACGCTTACAACAAAAACAAATCAAAATTCTCTATGCCTGGTTTTAGAAAAGGCAAAGTGCCTATGGCTATGATTGAACGCACTTACGGCAAGGGCGTTTTCTTTGAAGATGCTATTAACGAATCTTTCCCAAAATATTTTGACGAAGTTTTAGCAAAAGAAACTTCTATTGATATGGTTGGTAGACCTGATTTAGACGTTAAATCTTTAAATGACGACGGTATCGTGTTAGTTGCTACCGTTCCTGTTAAGCCGGAAGTTAAACTTGGCGACTATAAGGGTATAAAGTTTGAAAAAGTTGAGTATAATGTAACTGACGAAGATATCGAAAACGATATCAAGCGTTTACAAGAAAGAAATAGTAGAACGGTTGAAGTAGAAGGCCGTCCTGCAAAGATGGGCGATATTTCAGTTATTGATTATTCAGGCTCGGTTGACGGCGTTAAATTCGACGGTGGCACGGCTGAAAATCAAGAACTTATTTTAGGTTCTAAAAATTTCATCCCTGGCTTTGAAGAAGGCGTTGTTGGTATGAATATTGGCGAAGAAAAAGATATCGCTGTTAAATTCCCTGAAGAATATCACGCTGAAAATTTAAAAGGTAAAGACGCTGTTTTTGCCGTTAAACTTAACGCGCTTAAAGTTAAAGAACTTCCTGAAGTTACCGACGAATTCATTAAAGATGCTACCGGTACTGACACCGTTGACGCTTATAAGGCTGAAGCAAAGGCTAAAATGGAAGAAAATAACGCTAAAAGAGCAGAAAGAGAACTCGAAAACAAGATGATTGAGTTCATTACCGACGCAAGTGAAGTTGAAATTCCTGACGCTTTAATCGAAAGCCAAATCGATTATATGGTTCAAGATATGGAATACAGAATGTCTTATCAAGGTCTTAAACTTGAAGATTTCTTAAAGTATACTAATCAAACTATGGAAGATTATAGAAAGAGTTTTAAGGACCAAGCGTCTAAATCAGTTAAACAACAACTCGTTATCGACGCAATTATCAACAAGGAAGGCATTGTTGCGTCTGACGACGAAATTAAGGTTAAAGTTGATGAAATGTACGCTAAAAATGGCAAAGACGTTCCTGAATTTAAGGACTTCAATGCTAAACAATTCGACTACATTAAACAAGAAATTATCATCAATAAACTTTTTGACGTATTAAAGAAAGAAAATACCATCGCGTAATCTAATTTAATATTTTGTAAAGTCAGCCTCCGCTTTATGCTTTTCATAAGGTGGGGGTTGTTTTAAAATTATTTGTATAAAAGGAGTGTATTATGCCGAAAAATTACGTTGTTCCTTACGTTATCGAAAATACCGGTAAAGGCGAAAGAAGTTACGATATTTATTCCCGCCTTTTAGAAGATAGAATTATCTTTTTAACGGGTGAAATTAACGACGCTGTCGCTGATATCGTCGTTGCTCAACTTATCTATTTAGAAGGACAAGACCCTGATAAAGATATTTGTCTTTATATCAATAGCCCTGGTGGTTCGGTTTCGGCTGGGCTCGCTATTTACGACACTATGAATTATATTCGTTGTGACGTTTCGACCATTTGTATCGGTATGGCTGCGTCAATGGGCGCTTTTTTGCTATCAAGCGGTACTAAAGGAAAACGCTACGCTCTTAAAAATAGCGAAATTATGATTCATCAACCACTTGGTGGCGCGCAAGGTCAAGCAAG